>NZ_CAXIAK010000047.1:0-24627 GCF_964021665.1 uncultured Acidovorax sp. | reverse complement strand
CTTGGTGAGCAGCAGCGTTGCCGGCATACGTGACCAGCAAATCGGCCACGCCTGTGCCGGAGTTGGCGCTGGCGTAGGCAGCTGCAGAGTAGGTGCCGGGGTTGCCGATCACGCTGTACTTTCCGCCGTCTAGGCTCTTGACATAGGTGTGCCAGGCGCGCGCTGCGCCAAGCGGCGGAACCTGTGTTTTGGGCGGAAAAACAGGCCTTGTTGCCCGGATTGCGCGGCTGGTACGCCGCTACGATGCGTGCCATGCCCTCTTGCACATTCCGCACTTCTTCTGGCGCTTTCTTGGCGGCCTTGCTGCTGGCTGGCTGCGGCACGCTGGATGTGCCGCGCGCTGACAACTACCCCGCCACGGGCCAGAAAAAGGCCCGGGCCGTTCACCACTGGGACGTGCTGGCCAATGACGTGGCGGCCCGGGTGGCAGAAAAAATTGCCGCCTGGCCTGCGGGGGAGCATCCCATTCATCTCACGGTGACTGACAAATCCAGCTTCAGCCAAGGCTTCCTCAAGCTGCTGCGTGTGCAATTGCTCAACCGGGGCGTGACATTGGCAACGGGGCCCACCGAGGTGGAATTGCAAATCGAGGCCCAGCTGGTGCAACACCTGGAGCCGCTGTCTGCAAGCTCGCCCGTGCCGCTGCACTGGACGGTCCTGGGTGCGGGCGTGGGCGTGTGGCGCGATTGGCGCGAGCACTACCCGGACCGCAGCCTGCTGCCTGGCATGGCCACGCTGCTGGGCGTGGGCACGGGGCTGGCGGTAGACCTTGCTCAGCGCTACACGCAAGGCGATGCGGCGGGCGGACCCACGCGCACCGAAGTGCTCATCACCACCTCGCTGAAAACCACCGACCGCTATCTGGCTGGCTCGGCCGATCTGTATTACATCGAACGTGGCGATGCGCCGCTGTATTTGCCAGAGCCGCCTCCACCGCCTCCGCCACCACCCACGCCGGTCAAGAGCTGGCGCGTGACCGCGCCAACGCCCGTGTGGGCGACCCCCGCCACGCCATGAGCCGCTTGCCATGAAACGTCGAAATTTCTTCAGCGCCGCTGCGCTCATCGGTCTGACCGGGTGCAGCAGCTTTTATTACGGCGACAAGCCGGGTGGGACCTGGTTTCCCACCGACCTGATCGAAGCCAACCACCGTGCGGTGGATGCTTTGCTGGCCAACGCGCCGCTGGATGCGCAGCACCCCGTGATGGTGGCAACACTCGTCCAGGTGGACAGGCTGGGCGAATCCTCGCGACTGGGGCGTATTTTTTCTGAGCAGATCGCTGGGCGCATGGTGCAGCGCGGCGTGCGCGTGGTGGAGTTGAAACTGCGCGACAGCGTGGCGCTGCAAAGGGACCAGGGCGAACTGCTGCTGTCGCGCGAGGTGCGCGAGGTGAGCCAGAGCCATGATGCGCAAGCGGTGGTGGTGGGCACCTACGCCGCTTCAGCGTCGGCGCTGTACATCAGCCTGAAGCTGGTAACCCCGGTGGGCAACACCGTGGTGGCCGCCCACAACTACGCTGTGCCGATGGATGAGAACGTGCGGGTGTTGCTCGCCAGCGGTGGCTTGCGCTACTGACAAGGGCTGAAAAACCAAAAGCGAGCGTCAAGCTCGCTTTTGATTTTAGATTTGCTATTTAATTGATAGCTGGTGGCGCTTATTCATCAAGCGCTAGAGGCCATTTTGTTCATCAATGCAGCATCAGCGCACCGGCAGACTTGCTCTTGCCTGCGCGTGCGGGTGGGTTGCACAGGCCGCAAGTGAAGTGGCGGTTTTCATACAGCTCGGTCACAAACTGGCCGCCGCACTGGCTGCACTTGGTGCGGGTGAGCATGCCTGCGTCCACAAACTTCACCAGGCGCCAGGCGCGGGTGAAAGACAGCAGAGGCTCGATCTCGGCGGTGGCCACTTGCTCGTTGTACAGGCGATAGGCCTTGGTCAGCAGTTCCACCGAATCCAGATCCACGCCCTTGGACAGGTATTCGTAGATGTTCAGGAACAGCGAGCTGTGGATGTTTTCTTGCCAGGTCAGGAACCAGTCGGTCGAGAAGGGCAACTGGCCCTTGGAGGGCGACTTGCCTGCGATTTCCTTGTACAGGCGGATCAGACGCTCGTACGACAGGGTGGTTTCCGACTCCAGCACCTGCATACGGGCTCCCATCTGGATGAGCATGGCAGCGCGTTCGATCTGCTTGGATTCATTCAGCACGCTTTTGGCGACGGTGGGAGTGGCGGTCATGGCAGGCTTTCGAGAAATGGTCGGGTTCGAGGGCGAAGAGCGAGAAGTGCGTGTGGCTTACAGGACTTCCGACACGCGGCTTGCCATCAGGATGTTGGCGTGCAGGGTGTTGGTGGCTTCGTTGCCCACTTTCTTGGCCGTGTGGTTGGTCAACAAGCTCCACACCAGGTTGTCGTCCACGCGGAAGCTGCACAGCAGCGTGTTGCGCGATGCCAGCTTGAGCACCTGGGCTGCCGACAGCGAGGCCAGGATGTCGGCGGCTTCTTCGTTCAGCCCCAGACGGAACACGGCTTCGGCCTTGTCCTGGCGAATCAGGTTTTGGGCCAGCATCAGGTAAGTGAGGTTGGCTTCGCGGATTTCGGCGAGGATTTGTTCGTTGGTCATGGCGGCTTCCTTTTCCATTGGCTGGATCTGCGTTTCATGCGGTTGCATGTTTTGCGTGATCCGTTGAAATGGATTGTGAAACTGCCCCAATCAAAAATTAAGTCCGTTTTTGACTGTGCCGAGTGTCTGGTTTTGGGTGGGTATTTGTAGGAATTTGCCCTACACGCGCCGAAGGCTTTGGCTTGCAGCGCCCTTGTAAAACGCTGCTACTTGGCTGCACCTCGGGGCTACTCAGCCCCGCTCGACCGGACGCGCCGGATCGCTGCACCATTCGCTCCAGCTGCCCGCAAAAAGTGATGTTTTTCCGAGACCTGCGACTTCCATGGCCAGCAGGTTGGGGATGGCGCTGACCCCGCTGCCGCATTGGTGCACCACGGTAGCCGGGTTACGGCCTGCCAGAAGTTCATCGAACTCGGCGCGCAGCAATGCTGCGGGCTTGAAGCGGCCGTCTGAACCCAGGTTCAGGCCAAAGGGCCGGTTCAGCGCGCCCGGAATGTGACCGGCCACAGGGTCCAGCGGCTCTGTCTCGCCCCGGTAGCGTGGCGTGGCCCGCGCATCCACCACCGTTTGCGTGGGCTGCTGCAAATTTTGTAGCACTTCGCTGGCTGTGACCAAGCGGCGCAGAGGCGTGTGCAAGGTGAAGTGGCTTTGAAAATGCGCGGGCTCGTCGCCACTGGCCACAGCGCCACCTGCGGCCTGCCAGGCTTGCAAGCCGCCGTCGAGCACGGCCACCGCATCGTGGCCTGCCCATTTGAGCATCCACCACAGCCGCCCGCAGTAGTTGGCACCCTGGCGGTCGTACACCACGGCCTGCATGTCGTTGGAAAAACCCACGCTCGAGAGCCACATGGCAAAACGTTCACGGCTGGGCAAAGGGTGGCGGCCGCCGGATGCAGGCTGGTCTGCCTCTTGTGCCACCAGCGTGCCATGTGCGCCTGGCGCGCCGTGCTTGGCACTCAGGTTCTTGTCCAGGTCGGCATATACGGCGCCAGGAATGTGGGCCTGCGCAAATTGCTGCGCCCCAGCAGATGGGCTGGTCAGGTCAAAGCTGCAGTCAAACACCATCAGCGGCTGGCCGCTGGCGATCAGTGCTTGCAGTTCCGTGGCGGCAATCAGGGTCGTGTAGGTCATGGGTGGAAGCTCCTGGAGGCGCACATCGGCGCGCGGTGGGCGAGGGCAGGGGTGGTGCAAAAAACGTATTTTGTGCCGTGCGCATGCCGCTGGGTGTATCAGTGTTCTTCCGCAGGGGTGTCGGGTGCGGCGCGCGCGCGCAGCACGGTGGCCACAATGCCGCTGCCCACGATCAGCACCATGCCCAGCCACCCAATCGGCGGGATCTGGTCGTTGAACAGCACCACGCTGTAGATGGCGGCGAACACAATGCCCGAATACTGCAAATTGGCCACCACCAGCGTGCCGCGCGAGGTTTTGGCTCTGGAGTAAGCCCGCGTCATGCACAGTTGCCCTGCAGCCGCCAGAACGCCGATGGGCAGCAACCACAGGGCGGGCCAGCCCGGCCAGGCCGACGTGCCATTGAAAACCATGGCCACACCTCCCGCCACAGCCGAGCCCACGGCAAAGTAAAACACGGTGCGCGATTCAGGCTCGCCCAATCGCGAGAGCGCCACCACCTGCATGTAGGCAAACGCGGCCGTCATGCCCGAGAGGAGTCCCACCAGGCCCGCGAACGCCTGGTTCTGGTCCAGGCTGGGGCGCAGCATGAGCACAACGCCCACGAACCCCGTCAGCACCGTGAGGACCAGCGAGCCCTGAAATGCCGGGCGCGGGGTGGCGGCAGTGGGGCGCCAGGCCATCAATGCGCCGCCCACCAGGAAGGCGGCAATCCACACGCTGCTCATGTAGTTGAGCGTCATGGCGGTGGCCAGGGGGAGTTTGCCGATGGCATAGAACCAGGTGCCCAGAGAGGCCACCCCCACCAGGCTGCGCCAGGCATGCATGCCGGGGTAGCGGGTTGCCAGGGTGATTTGTTGGGACCGCGCCAGCATCCACAGAATGGCGATGCCAATGAGGCCGCGGTAGAAGACCAGTTCTGCTGCGTTGAAGTGGGCCGAAGCCATCTTCACGCACACCCCCATGCTGGCAAATATGAAGGCGGCCAACACCATCCAAAGTGCTTGCATGGAACGTGGAACCTGATCAGTGAGTTGAAATAAAAATAGCCGCCGAGGCTGGAGTTTCCAGCGCTGGCAGCTATTCTAATGAGAGCGACGAGGGCGCGTCCGTGTGACTGGCGGCGGTTTACCGCTGTATTTGGACGATTGGCTTTTGGCCGCGGATGGGTGAGGAGCCGGGTGGCCTCAGCGTTGAGGCACCGCGCTGCCCATGGTCTGGCGGTACCACTCGTGAAAGTGCTGCATGCCGTCTTCCATGGGGCTCTGGTAGGGGCCGACTTCGTTGTCGCCACGTTCCAGCAAGGCCTTGCGGCCCGCGTCCATGCGTTCGCCGATCTCGTCGTCTTCGATGCAGGTTTCCATGTAGGCGGCCTTCTGCGCCTCCACGAATTCGCGCTCAAAGGCTGCGATTTCTTCGGGGTAGTAGAACTCCACCATGTTCAGCGTCTTGGTCGGGCTGATGGGATGCAGCGTCGAGACCGTGAGCACGTGCGGATACCACTCCACCATGATGTGCGGGTACAGCGTGAGCCAGATGGCTCCGTGCTTTGGCGGCACGCCGTTACGGTACGCCAGCAGGGCTTCATGCCAGCGTTCGTACACGGGGCTGCCGGCCTTGCCCAGGCGGTTGGCCACGCCCACGGTTTGCACCGAATAGTTCTTGCCGAACTCCCAGCGCAGGTCGTCGCAGGTCACAAAGCTGCCCAGGCCAGGGTGGAAGGGGCCGACGTGGTAGTCCTCCAGATAGACCTCGATGAAGGTCTTCCAGTTGTAATTGCACTCGTGCAGTTCCACATGGTCGAGCACATAGCCGTCAAAGCTCAAATCGGCCTTCGGGCCCATTTGCGCCAGATCTGCCGCCACGTCGTAGCCGTTGTCTTCAAACAGCAGGCCATTCCACTCGCGCAGCTTGTAGTTGTTCAGGTTCAGGCAGGGGTCGTGCGCGAAGTGCGGCGCGCCCAGCAGTTCGCCCTTGGGGCTGTAAGTCCAGCGGTGCAGGGGGCACACAATGTTGCCGCCGGCGCTGCCTTTTTGCTGCGTTTGCAGCGAGCCTTTGCCCTTGAGCATCACGGCCTGGCGGTGGCGGCACACGTTGGAGATGAGCTCCACCCCGCCGTGGGCGTTGCGCACCAAGGCACGGCCCTCGCCCTCTTGGGGCAATGCGTAGTAATCGCCCGCATTGGGCACAGAAAGTTGGTGCCCCACGTAGCGGGGCCCGCGCTGGAAGATGGTCTCCAGCTCGCGCTGGAACAGCGCATCGTCAAAGTAGCTTGAAACTGGTAGTTGGCTTGCAGCCTGCTGCAGTTGAAGACTTAAATCAGACATGGGTGACCTGACCTAAAGACTCCCCACAGGGAGAAAGTGCGGGAGGTGCGCAAATGCGCATCTGGAAAAAAGAAACCGGCTAGGGTAGGTAGCCGGCTCGACGAGAATGGGATTATAAACGGTGGGGTTATTCCCGCGCACCCCTTGCGTGTATTGGTGCTGCGGGCTTGACCCAAAGCAGGGTTTGCGCAAGTTCATCACTGCCTGCTGAAAAGCTCTTGGCACGCGCAAACGTGTCCCCAAGGCAAAGCTCTGTGGATGCTGCGCCTAAAATCCTTGGTTTTACCTGCGCCAGCCGCCCACTGTCCATGCCCAAGGCTTCTCCCAAGACCGATCTGCCCAACGAACCCGCCAGCTATGAGCTGGCGCTGGAAGAATTGGAGCAACTGGTTGGCCGCATCGAATCCGGCCAGATGCCCTTGGACCAGATGCTGGCAGGCTACCAGCGGGGCGCTGCCTTGCTGGCGTTTTGTCGCAAGCGGCTCGATGCTGTGCAAGACCAGATCAAGGTATTGGACGAAGGCAGTCTGCAAGCGTGGGGGCAAGAATGAGCGCCGCCATGACTCCTGCGTCTTTGACTGCTTGGGATTTGAATGGGTGGAGCAAGCACCACCTGGGCCGTGTGGAAGACGCGCTGTCCCGCTGGGTGGGCATTGAGGCCCCGGCAGGTCTGGGCGATGCCATGCGCTACGCAGTTCTGGATGGTGGCAAGCGCCTGCGCCCCTTGCTCGTGCTGGCGGCTTACGAGGCGGCCCTCAGCGCCCAATCGACGGCATTGGATGTGACGCAGCGCAGCGGTGCTGATGAAGCCGCTCTGCGCGCAGCGTGCGCTGTGGAGCTGATTCACGCCTATTCGCTGGTGCACGACGACATGCCATGCATGGACAACGATGTGCTGCGCCGTGGCAAGCCCACCGTGCACGTGCAGTTTGGCGAGGCCCAGGCTTTGCTAGCTGGCGATGCCTTGCAGGCGTTCGCTTTTGAGCTGCTGACCCCCGACGATGAACGGATTTCAGCCGCTGTGCAGGTCCAGCTGTGCCGCCAACTGGCCCACGCTGCGGGTTCGGCTGGCATGGCCGGAGGGCAGGCGATTGATTTGGCAAGCGTCGGCTTGTCACTCACCGAAGACCAATTGCGCCAGATGCACCGCCTCAAGACTGGAGCGTTGCTCGAAGGCAGCGTGATGATGGGCGCGACCTGTGCAGGGGCTCAGGCCACAGCGCGTGCCGCGCTGCAAAACTACGGAGCGGCGGTAGGCCTGGCCTTCCAGGTGGTGGATGACATCCTCGACGTCACGGCAGACTCGGCCACGCTGGGCAAAACCGCAGGCAAAGACGCTGCCAGCGACAAGCCGACCTATGTGTCGCTGCTGGGGCTGGAGCGCGCTCAGCAGTACGCTTCGCAGTTGCTTGAACAAGCCCATGCGGCCTTGGCCGATAGTGGCCTGCCTGACGTGCGCGCCCTGGCGGCTTTGGCTGACATGGTGGTGCGCAGGTCGCACTGACTTTTCATCGGGACTGCCTTGCCAGTTGCGTTCGGATTGATGTTTAAATCAGCCGCTAGCGCTTGATATATAAGCGCTGGCAGCTATTAAAAGAATAGTAAATGGCCACGACTTCCTACCCCCTGCTGCAAACCATCAACGATCCGGCAGACGTGCGCAAACTGTGCCGGGCAGACCTCAAGGTGCTGGCCACCGAGCTGCGTGGTTTTGTACTGGAGAGCGTTTCTCAAACCGGCGGGCACCTCAGCTCCAACCTGGGAACGGTGGAGCTGACCGTGGCGTTGCACCATGTGTTCAACACCCCGGAAGACCGCCTGGTGTGGGATGTGGGCCACCAGACCTATCCACACAAGATCCTCACCGGCCGCCGCGACCGCATGCACACGCTGCGCCAGCTGGGCGGTATCTCTGGTTTTCCGCAGCGGGCTGAGAGCCCGTACGACACCTTTGGCACGGCGCACTCCAGCACCAGCATTTCTGCGGCGCTGGGCATGGCCATGGCTGCCAAGCGCAAGGGGGAAGATCGTTACGCAGTGGCCATCATTGGCGATGGCGCCATGACTGCAGGTATGGCCTTTGAAGCCCTGAACAACGGTGGCGTGACCGATGCGAACCTGCTGGTCATCCTGAACGACAACGACATGAGCATCAGCCCACCCGTGGGTGCGCTCAACCGCTACCTGGCCCAGCTCATGAGCGGCCAGTTCTACGCGGCAGCCAAGAATGTGGGCAAGACCGTGCTGCGGCCGGTTCCGCCGCTGCTGGAGCTGGCCAAGCGCTTTGAACAGCAGGCCAAGGGCATGGTGGTGCCAGCCACGCTGTTTGAAAAGTTCGGCTTCAACTACATCGGCCCCATTGACGGGCACGACCTGGACTCGCTGATCCCCACGCTGGAGAACATCAAGGGCCTCAAGGGCCCGCAGTTCCTGCACGTCGTCACCAAAAAAGGGCAGGGCTACAAGCTGGCCGAGGCAGACCCGGTGGCTTACCACGGCCCCGGCAAGTTCGACCCGGCCGTCGGCCTGGTCAAAAGCACGGCTGCACCCAAGCAAACCTTCACCCAGGTGTTTGGTCAATGGCTGTGCGACATGGCTGCGCAAGATGGCCGACTGGTGGGCATCACGCCCGCGATGCGCGAAGGCTCGGGCATGGTGGAGTTTGAAAAGCGCTTCCCTGATCGGTACTACGACGTCGGCATTGCCGAGCAGCATGCGGTGACGTTTGCCGCCGGCATGGCGTGTGAAGGCGTGAAGCCGGTCGTGGCGATCTACTCCACCTTCCTGCAGCGTGCGTACGATCAGTTGATCCACGACGTGGCCCTGCAAAACCTGCCCGTCGTATTCGCACTGGACCGCGCGGGGCTGGTGGGCGCTGATGGCGCGACGCACGCGGGTGCGTACGACATTCCATTTGTGCGCTGCATTCCCAACATGAGCATGGCTTGCCCTGCGGATGAGCGCGAGTGCCGCCAGCTGCTCAGCACGGCTTTTGAACAAGACCACCCGGTTGCCGTGCGTTACCCGCGCGGCAGCGGCGCAGGTGTGGCCCCCCTGGCTTCGCTCGAAAGCTTGCCCTTCGGCAAGGGGGAGATCCGCCGTGAACGCCTGGCAACGGATGACCTCGCCGCGCCGCGTGTGGCCATCCTGGCCTTTGGCACCTTGTTGTACCCCGCACTGCAGGCAGCGGAATCGTTGAACGCCACCGTTGTCAACATGCGCTGGGCCAAGCCGCTCGATGTGGAACTGCTGCTGAAGGTCGCTTCTCAGCACGATGCACTGGTGACCGTGGAAGAGGGCGCCATCATGGGCGGTGCGGGCAGCGCCGTCACGGAAGCCTTGAATGTTGCGGGCATTACCTTGCCTGTACTGCAGCTCGGTTTGCCAGATGTGTTCATTGAGCACGGCGACCCCGCGAAGCTCCTCGCCCTGCAGGGCTTGGACGCTAATGGCATCAAACAGGCCATCGCCAAGCGGTTCTTTGCAACGGCAGAGGGCTGACTGCCCGCTGCGGACATTGCTCCGCACGTCAGCATGTGCAGCGCTCCACGTGGCCAACTTGGTCTTGCTGCAGGGGGCTGCTCAAAGTTCTGCATCACCGCGCTCTGATTTGCGCACCGGCACCTTCTACCTCCACTCGGTAGGGTGGAATGCTGCGCGCGTGCGAAACAAGCTTGCAAAACCCTGAAAGGCAGCCGAGACATCGGAGTTTTCGCGGGATAACCCGCAAAGTTCGCCGCCCGCAAGTTTTTACAATGCAGATTCAATTCGCACGTACTGGTCAGTGCTTGTTCCAAGCCCCGGCCGTCGAGCGGTGTGGTCATCACTCAGGAAAGATTTACATGGATCGTCGTTCCATCATCAAACAGGCCGGTATTGCCGGTGTGCTCGCCGCAGGTATTGCCCCTGCCGTTCACGCCCAGGCCACCGTGCGTTGGCGCCTTGCTTCCAGCTTCCCCAAGTCGCTGGACACCATTTTCGGTAGCGCCGAAATGTTTGCGAAAACGGTACGCGCTCTGTCCGGCGGCAAGTTCGAAGTGTCGGTGCATGCAGCCGGTGAATTGATGCCGGCCTTCGGCGTGGTGGACGCGCTGCAGAGCAGCACGATTGAGATGGCGCAGACCGCCCCGTACTACTACACCGGCAAGAACTCCATCTTCGCCTTCGGCTGCGCCGTGCCGTTTGGCCTTACCGCTCGCCAGATGGATGCCTGGATGGACCATGGCAATGGCCGCAAGTTGATGGACGCGTTCTACGCCAACTACAACATCAAGAGCCGTAGCGCTGGCAACACTGGCACCCAAATGGGTGGCTGGTACCGCAAAGAAATCAAGACCGTGGCCGACCTCAAGGGCCTGAAGTTCCGCATGGGTGGTGGGCTGTTTGGCGAAGCCATGCAAAAGCTGGGTGTGGTGCCGCAAAACATGCCTGCGGGTGACGTGTACCAGGCCCTTGAAAAGGGCACGCTGGACGCTACTGAGTTCGTCGGTCCTTACGACGATGAAAAGCTGGGCTTCAACAAGGTGGCACCGTTCTATTACTACCCCGGCTGGTGGGAAGGTGGCGCTGAACTGGAGTTCTTCATCAACGCGAAGGCTTACGCCGCGTTGCCCGCTGAGTTCCAGGCCATCGTCGATGCCGCCACCACCGTGGCTGCCCGCGACATGACGGCAAAGTACGACGCCTTCAACCCCATCGCTCTCAAGCGCCTGGTGGCCGCGAAGACCCAGCTCAAGGCCTTCCCCAAGGAGATCATGGACGCAGGCTACAAGGCCTCGATGGAAGTCTTTGCCGAGCACGAAGCCAAGTCGCCCGAGTTCAAAACCATCCACCAGGACATGCGCGCCTTCCAGCGTGACCAACTGCTGTGGGCTCGTTACTCCGAGCTGCGTTTTGACAATTACATGACCGGCGTGAAGCTGTAACTGTGTTGTCCGGGGCTGTTTTGGCAGACCCGGTTTTATTTTTCGATCCGGTAGCCTGGGCTGCACACGCTGCAGCACAGATGCCGGTTTTTTTGGGCCCATCATGTGCCAAAAGCGCATGTGTATAGAAGGAAAATCACCATGGATCGTCGTTCCCTGATCAAAAAGACCGGTATCGCCGGTGTGCTCGCTGCCGGCATTGCTCCGGCCGTGCATGCCCAAGCCACCGTTCGCTGGCGCCTGGCATCCAGCTTCCCCAAGTCGCTGGACACCATCTATGGCTCGGCAGATGTGTTTTCCAAGGCCGTCAAGGAAATGTCGGGCGGAAAGTTTGAAGTGTCCGTGCACGCCGCAGGCGAACTGATGCCCGCGTTTGGCGTGGTGGATGGCGTTCAAAACGGCACGGTCGAAATCGCTCACACGGCTCCTTACTACTTCTTCGGCAAGAACGAAGCGTTTGCCATTGGCGGCGCGATTCCCTTCGGCATGAACTCCCGCCAGCTCACAGCCTGGATGGTCGATGGCAACGGCACCAAGCTGATGCGCGAGTTCTATGCTCAGTACAACATCGTGAACTTCCTGGGTGGCAACACCGGCGCGCAGATGGGCGGCTGGTTCCGCAAGGAAGTGAAGTCGCCTGAAGACATCAAGGGCCTGAAGTTCCGCGTGGGCGGCTTTGGTGGCAAGGTGATCGAGCGCATGGGTGGCGTGCCACAGAACATTCCTGGCGGCGAAATCTACCAAGGCCTCGAAAAAGGCACCATCGACGCCGCAGAGTGGATCGGCCCATACGACGATCTGAAGCTGGGCTTCAACAAGGTGGCGCCGTTCTACTACTACCCAGGCTGGTGGGAGGGTAGCCTGAATCTGGAGTTCTACGTGAATCAGAAGGCTCTGGAAAGCCTGTCTGCCGAGAACCGCGCAATTGTGCGTGCTGCTGCGCACGAAGCCCACGTCACCACACAGGCCCGCTACGACTCTCGCAACCCCGGTGCCCTCAAGCAACTTGTGGCCGCCAAGGCCAAGGTCGTGCCCTTCCCGCAAACGGTGCTGGACGCCTCGTTCAAAGCCACCATGGGCCTGTACGCTGACCTCGACAAGAGCAACCCAGACTGGAAGAAGATCTACGCTGACTACCGCAATTTCCAGCGCGATCAAATCCTCTGGTTCCGCTTTGCAGAGTCGCGTTTCGACAGCTTCATGTCGTCGCAAAAACTCTGATTGCAAACGGGTGGCCTGGCGCCACGCCGGGCATACAAAACCCCGCCAAAGCTTTGGGCTTTGGCGGGGTTTTTTTGTGGGTGCGTGCTGTAGAGGGTCTTGCGGCCTCGATGAGGAGATAGGTACGAAACGTCCTGATGCTTGAGGGGCCCGCGAGGTCGGATAGCCTCAACATGTCCCTCTGGAGGTGGCGCCCTAGAGTGGGTCAGGAGAGCCATTGAGGGACGCGTATCCCAGACACAGGCGCTGCCAGGCGCCCCGTGCCTCTTGCAGTGATGTCTCGGCGTTGGTGGTCGCGTTCCATTCATATGCCAGTGCTGCCGCGTTTGCTTTGTAACCGTGAATGGTGGTGGATGCGCGCTGGCGATATGGGTAGTCGCTGGGGTCGTATCGACGATGTGAACTGATGTAGCTCGCTCCCCCCAAAAGAAAACCCGCCAGTGCTGCCACTGGCGGGTTTGTAAGGTGAGCATGATGGCAAGGCCCTTGCAGGCCTTGCCATGGTCATCAGTTCTTCTTCTCAGCGTCCTGCGACAGAGATTCCTGCATGGCCTTCAGAGGATCATCTTCGGCTGCTGGGGCCTCTGATCCGGGCATGCCAGCCGTGGGGTCGGCCTGCTCCATGGATGCTGGCATGTTGGCTTCCATTTCGAGGCGAACCTTGTCCAGGTCATACACCTCGGCCTTGTCCAGCCCGCTGGAAACAATGCCAGGGAAGGCAATCACCAGTGCCACCATCAGGATCTGGATGCACAGGAAGGGAATGGCGCCCCAGTAAATCTGGGTCGTAGTCACGGGCGCAATCATCTTCTTGGTGACCTTGTCCATGTATTCCTTGGCTGGAGCTACGCTGCGCAGGTAGAACAGCGCGAAGCCGAAGGGAGGGTGCATGAACGATGTCTGCATGTTGATGGCCAGCAGCACACCGAACCAGATCAGGTCGATGCCCAATTTGTCGGCCACGGGGGCGAGCAGAGGCACCACGATGAACGAGAGTTCAAAGAAGTCCAGGAAGAACGCCAGGAAGAACACCATGATGTTCACGACGATCAGGAAGCCCAGCTGGCCGCCTGGCAGGGCCGACAGCAGGTGTTCCACCCACAGGGGGCCATCCACGCCCTGGAAGGTCAGGCCGAAGATGGTGGCGCCCACCAGAATGAACACCACGAAGCACGACAGTTTGGTGGTGGTATTGAGGGCTTGCGTCAGCAGGCTCATCGACAGACGACCACGAATGACAGCCATGACGATGGCACCCAGCGCACCCATCGCGCCGCCTTCGGTAGGTGTTGCCACACCCAAGAAGATCGTACCCAGCACCAGGAAGATCAGCAGCAGGGGGGGGATCAGCACGAAGGTCACTCGTTCAGCCGCACGCGACAGCAGACCCAGGCGGGTGATCTTGTTGAAGCTGGCGGCAACGAAAGCCAGTGCCACGCCGAAGCACATGGACACCACGATGGTTTCGTCCAGAGCGACCTTGTCTACGGCTTCGCCTGACCACCATGTGTGCAGTGCAGGCATGTTCTTGGCGACGTAGATGGAGGCTGCCGTGCAGATGGCAGTCAAAACCAGCAGCGATGGAACACCGCTCTTGCCGTTGTCTTCGCGCAGCGTACGTGCCTCAGGGGGCAGTGCAGGCACCCACTGGGGTTTGATCACTGCCAGCAAGATGACGTACAGGGCGTAGAAGCCGGTGAGCATCAGACCAGGCAGGAAGGCGCCCTTGTACATGTCACCCACGCTGCGACCCAGCTGGTCGGCAATGATGATGAGCACCAGCGAAGGGGGAATGATCTGTGCCAGAGTGCCAGAGGCGGCAATCACACCGGCCGCCAGCCGTCGGTCATAGCCATACCGCAGCATGATGGGCAGCGAGATCAGGCCCATCGAAATCACCGAGGCCGCCACCACGCCGGTGGTTGCAGCGAGCAGGGCGCCCACAAAAATCACGGCCAGAGCCAGGCCGCCGCGGATGGGGCCGAAGAGCTGGCCAATGGTGTCCAGCAAGTCTTCGGCCATGCCGCTTCGCTCAAGAATCAATCCCATGAGCGTAAAGAACGGAATGGCCAGCAGCGTGTCGTTCTGCATGATGCCGTAGATACGCAGCGGCAAGGCCTGCAGCAGTGCCTCGGGCAATACGTTCAGCTCGATGCCGATGAAGGCGAAGAAAAGGCCGCAAGCTCCCAGGCTGAAGGCGACCGGAAAGCCGACCAGCAAGAAGCAGATGAGCCCCGCAAACATGATGGGGGCAAGGTTATGGGCAATAAATTCCATGGTGTGTGTCTCCCGCTCTTAGGCTTTGGCCTTGTTGCTGCCGTTGCCCTTGGCTGCCTCGGCCAGCTTGCGGATGGATTCGGCCAGTTCTTCTTCTGCCGTCTTTTCTGCTTTCTTGGCAGTGGGGTCTTCGATCAAACCCTTCAGGAAAGCCAGGCGCTTGATCAGTTGCGAAACGCCTTGCAGCCACAGCAAGCCGAAGCCCAGAGGCATCATCAGATACACGGGCCAGCGGATCAGGCCGCCCGCGTTGCTGGACATTTCGCCCGACACAAAAGCGCGGGTGAAGAAGGGAATGCCGTACCACAGCACGGCCATGCACATGGGCGTGAGGAAGACGATATAGCCAAACACGTCGATCCAGATCTGGGTGCGCTTGAAAAAGCGGCTGGAAACCACGTCCACTTTCACGTGCTCGCCCTGCAGCAGCGTGTAGCCAGCAGCCAGCAGGAACGATGCAGCGAACAGGTACCACTGCACTTCCAGAAAACCGTTGGAACTGATGTTGAACGCTTTGCGAACCACTGCGTTCACACCGCTGATGAAGGTGGAACCGAGGATCAGCCAGATCACGTATTTACCGACTTGGGTGTTAAGCCAGTCGATCCCTCTTGATAACTTCAATAGAGTCTGCATGGTGTCTCCAATAAAAAGGCTTTGCCTACAACGCGCGGTCCGCGGCAGCTGAGAGCCAGCGCGGAGCCCGAACTTTTTGCACGGCGCGATTCTACGGAGCACTGTAGGCCGAGTCTGACAGCAGCGTGACGGTGTTAACCCTTTGTCAGCTTTGATTTTGAAGCTATCAAAAGCGTAGCAATTAGGGTTTCTTCCTATGCGCAGACGGACGCTTGGGGCGCGTGAAATCCCACCAGGGAAGGACGTTGCTCATTGCCAGCACCTGCCCGCTGTGCATGGGTGAATACCCAGGCAAGCTCGCCAAGTGGTCTTGCCAGACCCGGGTGAGCAGCAACTCCCGAAGCGCTCGGGTGGCTGGTTGCTCCAGCGTTGCCTTCAGGCAGGCCAGGTGGTAGCGCTCGTCTACCAGGGGCACGAAGTCCAGCCCGCGTGCGCGTGCTGCCATCTCGATCCCCAGGCCCGCGTCAGCCGCACCGCTGACCACGGCCTGTGCCACCGCGGTGTGCGAGGTTTCATCGCGTTCAAAACCCGCAATGTGCTGGCCTGTGAGCCCTTCCTGCGCCAGCAGGTCTTCCAGCAGCACGCGGGTGCCGCTGCCCAGGGGGCGGTTGGCAAAGCGGGCACCGGTGCGGGCGACGTCCGTGAGGGATTGCAGGCCGAGCGGGTTGCCCTTGGCAACAATCAGCCCCTGGGTGCGCCGCGCAAAGCCGATGATTTTGTGCAGGCCCGGCTGCAGCAGCGGTTTGTAGGTGCGTGCAGCCAGGGAGGTGGCTGCGGGTTGTTCCAGCGTGTGAAAGCCTGCGAGGGTGCAGCGGCCTTCATTCAGTGCGCGAATGGCGTCCACACTGCCCGTGAAGCGAATGTCCAGATGCAGTGCACCGGAAGTGCCCGGTGTGGCCGCATGCGCGCGAAGGGATGCCAGCGCATCGTCGTGGCTGGCGTACATGGTCAGCACATGGGCGCTGTCGTCAAACGCCACTGCGAAGGCGCGCTCCAGATCGGCGTGCAGGGCGGCAATCTGGGGGGCCAGCCGCGCTTGCGCTTGCCGTTCTGCCCACAGCAGCTTGGTGCCGAACTCGCTGAGCTGGGCCGATTGCCCCTTGCCCCAGATGATGAGTTCTCCACCCAGTTGCTCTTCCCACCGCTTGAGGGCGCCCCACACGTGTCGGTACGACATGCCCAGCGTGCGCGCTGCGGCCGAGATGGAGCCCTGCTGCGCCACGGCTTCCAGCATTTCAGGCAAGGGGTTGCGAATCTGGGCATCGCCCGCGTCGCGGCTCAGGGTGTAGTGGAGTTGGATCCTATGCACAGGATTACATATCGCTGGAGATTGGCGGGGTGCATACGATAGTCGAATCCATGTCCACTCTCACCGAAAGCGCGGCAACAGCGCTGCAACTCACTTTTTCTGCCGACCCCGCGCTGTGGACCATTGTCGGCCGCTCCCTGTCGGTCAGCGCCACTGCGTGCTTGCTGGCCTGTGGTGCTGGCCTGGTGCTGGGCGCGTGGCTAGGTGTGGCCCGGTTTGCCGGGCGTGGCGCTGTGCTGGCTGTGCTCAACACCTTGCTGGCGGTGCCTTCGGTGGTAGTGGGGCTGGTGGTGTATTTGCTGCTGTCGCGCAGTGGGCCGTTGGGTAGCTGGGGCTGGCTGTTCAGCTTCAAGGCCATGGTGCTCGCCCAGGCATTGCTGGTGCTGCCTGTGGCCACGGCGCTGACCCGGCAGATGGTGGAAGACGCAGACCGTGCCCATGGCGAGCAGTTGCGCTCCCTCGGCGCCAGCCCCTTGCTGCGCAGCCTGCTGCTGGCCTGGGATGAGCGCTATGCCTTGCTCACCGTGCTGCTGGCATCGTTTGGGCGTGCCATTTCTGAAGTGGGCGCGGTGATGATCGTGGGCGGGAACATCGACGGTTTCACGCGCGTCATGACCACTGCGATTGCGCTGGAGACCAGCAAGGGGGACCTGCCCCTGGCCTTGGCGCTGGGCATGATTTTGCTGGCCGTGGTGCTGGCCCTGAATGTGGTGATTGCGCTGCTGCGCCGCTGGCGC
This sequence comes from uncultured Acidovorax sp., assembly GCF_964021665.1. Taxonomy (NCBI): domain Bacteria; kingdom Pseudomonadati; phylum Pseudomonadota; class Betaproteobacteria; order Burkholderiales; family Comamonadaceae; genus Acidovorax; species uncultured Acidovorax sp. Next base: position 7,443 of record NZ_CAXIAK010000047.1, on the reverse strand, counting down.
GAGTGGGTGGACGGCAGTGCGGCAGACCTGCCGGTGGGGGTGACCGCATGAGTGGCATGCCTCCCAGCGCCAGCTCCCGCTGGCTCATGGATCTGCAGGGCGTGGATGTGCGCTTTGGTCGCGTGCACGCGCTGTCCAGCATCACGCTGCGCATCGCGCCGGGGGAGCGTGTGGCCCTGGTGGGTGCCAACGGCAGCGGCAAAAGCACCTTGCTGCGCGTGTTGCATGGGCTGGTGCCGGCCAGTGCCGGAACCTGCATTACCGCCTTGCCACACCAGCAGGCCATGCTGTTTCAGCGGCCTCACATGCTGCGCACCAGTGCGCAAAACAATGTGGCCCTGGGCCTGTGGCTGCGTGGCAGCCGCTGGGGCGCTGCCCGAAAGACGGCGCTGGCCGCACTGCAGCGGGTCGGGCTGGAATCCATCGCACAGCAAAACGCCCGCACCTTGTCTGGCGGGCAACAGCAGCGTGTGGCACTGGCCCGTGCCTGGGCGCTGCAGCCAGATGTATTGCTGCTGGACGAGCCCACGTCCAGCCTGGACCCCCATGCCAAGCGTGAGGTGGAGCGCATGATGGCTGACTTTGCCAACGCACACGCCGAACAGGGGCGCGCTCAGCCCGTGACCATGCTGTTCAGCAGCCACAACCTGGGGCAGGTCAAGCGCCTGGCCAGCCGGGTGATTTATCTGGAGCACGGGCAGCTGGTTGCCGATTTGCCCGTGCACGACTTTTTCAATGGCCCACTGCCCGAGGCCGCACGTCTTTTTGTCAAAGGAGAACTGGTATGAGTCAATTCAAGGTTTATCTGGCTCTGAAGCCCATCCATCAAGCGCTAGCAGCTATGCTTTTTGTAGCGTCTGGCGCGGTGTCAGCGCAGTCCATCACGATGGCATCGACGACCTCGACTGAGCAGTCGGGGCTGTTCTCGCACCTGCTGCCTGAGTTCAAGAAGGCCAGCGGCCTGGATGTGAAGGTGGTTGCGCTGGGCACCGGCCAGGCGCTGGACACGGCCCGCCGTGGCGACGCTGATGTGCTCTTTGTGCACGACCAGGTGGCTGAAGAAAAGTTTGTGGCCGATGGCTGGGGGGTGAGGCGCTACCCGGTCATGTACAACGACTTCATCTTGGTGGGCCCCAAGGCGGACCCCGCGGGCGCCAAGGGCAAGGACATCGTGGAAGCCCTCAAGAAGCTGGCGGCGGGCAATGCCAACTTCGTATCGCGCGGCGACAAGAGCGGCACCCACGCGGCTGAGCTGCGTTACTGGAAGCTGTCGGGCGCCGATGCGGCCAAGGGCAGCGGCTACAAGGAGTGCGGTTGCGGCATGGGCCCCGCGCTGAACATCGCTGCCTCCAGCGGCGCCTACGCGCTGGCAGACCGTGGCACCTGGCTCAACTTCAAGAACCGTGCGGATTTGGCCATTTTGGTGGAAGGCGACGCCCGTCTGTTCAACCAGTACGGTGTGATGGTGGTGAACCCCGCCAAGCACGCCCATGTGAAGGCGCAGGACGCGCAGAAGTTTGTGGACTGGATCGTGTCGCCCACCGGTCAGGCTGTGATTGCCAGCTACAAGATTGGCGGCGAACAGCTGTTCTTCCCTAACGCGCCAAAGTGAGCGCCATGCCTGCAACCCGTTTGAACGCGTGGGGAGCGTCTTGGCCGATGCTCGGAGCGGCTGTGCTGTCGGGCTGCGCCATGCAGCAGGGCGCAGCACCCGTGAAAGCCCCTGCGGCCGGGGCTGACCCGGTGCAGGTGTATGCGGCAGGCAGCCTGCGCGATGCGCTCACCGAGATCGCACGCGACCATGAGGCCCGCACGGGCCAGAAGGTGGTGCTGACCTTTGCTGCATCGGGCCTGCTGCGGGAACGCATTGAGCAAGGCGCACCCGCCCAGGTGTTTGCCTCTGCCGATACCAAACATCCTCAGCGCCTGGCCAACCAGGGGCAGTGGCAAGCTCCCGTCATTTTCACGCGCAACACCTTGTGCGCGCTGGCGCAGGGTGCGGTGGCGGTGACCTCTGATACTTTGCTCAGCACCATGCTGCAGCCCCAGGTGCGGCTGGGCATTTCGACGCCCAAGGCAGATCCCGCGGGCGACTACGCCTGGGCTTTGTTCCAGAAGGCCGACGCGCTGCAGCCAGGGGCCACTGCGCGCCTGGAGGCCAAGGCGCTTCAGCTCACGGGGGGGGGCAATTCGGCGCAAGCTCCGGCCGGTCGCAACACTTACGCGTGGGTGATGGAGCAGAACCGCGCGGATGTGTTTCTGACCTATTGCACCAACGCCGTGGCAGCGCGGGCTGAAGTGCCCAGTCTGCAGGTAGTGGCTGTGCCCGAGGCCTTGCAAGTGGGGGCGGCTTATGGCCTCACGGTGCGCGCTGGCGCGCCTGCCCAGGCACAGGCCTTTGCCCAGGCGGTGTTACAGCCCCCGGCGCAGGCCGTGCTTCGTCGGTTGGGCTTTGCTGCACCCTGAGGCGCGCAGGGTCATTTCCTGGTCAGTTGCAAGCGCTGTGCCTTCTTGTGGGGCGCAGCGCTTTTTTATTGGAGAAGCGGGCCTGGTGGCTTCGTCAATCGTCGTCCCGCCCGTGGCTGCTGCGCCAGATGGCACGCACCAGCCAAAGACCGCACACCACTGCCCCCATGAACCCGAGAAAGCCGAACGCTGGCAGGCCAAACAGCGTGGGCCCTCCCTGTACGGTCATGACGATGGAGGAGCCGATGATCAGCGCGGCAATTACCAGTGCCATGGCCAGCCGGTTGGCCGAGCGATCAATCTGGTCGCCCACGCGCTTGAGGTGGGCCAGTTCAATGCCGACCTGCACCCGGCCACGTCGCGCGTTGCGCAGCAGGCGGCCGAGGTCGTCTGGCAGGCGCTCCAGCGTGCTCAGCGTTTGCCGCACTGATTGCCAGGCACGCCCCGCCAGGGCGCGCGGCTGGTAGCGTGCCCCCACCACCTGCTTGAGCAAGGGCAGGGCTTCGGATGCCATGTGAAAGTTCGGGTCCAGGTTGCGGCCCATGCCTTCCAATGAAATGAAGGCTTTGATGAGCAGGGCCAGATCGGAAGGCAGCGCCAGCCGGTGGTCACGCAGAATGGCCGTCACATCGGCCAGCATCTGGCCCAGGCGCAATTGGGCCAGGGGCACGCCGTGGTATTGGTCCACAAAGGCCTCGATCTCGGTCTCCAGCTGGCCGATCTGCACTCCTGGCTCGTCACCCGTCCAGTCCAGCAGCACATCGGCCACGGCCTGGGGTTGGTGCTCCACCAGGCCCAGCAGCAGTTGCAGCAGCTCATCACGACGGCGTTGCGACAGCCGGCCAATCATCCCGAAGTCTATGAATGCGATGCGGTTGCCCGGCAGGTAAAACACATTGCCGGGATGGGGGTCTGCGTGGAAGACGCCGTCTTCCACAATCATCTTGAGCACGGCGTGAGCGCCGCGTTGGGCGAGCAGCGTGCGTTCAAAACCCGCCTCGGGCGTGAGAGCTTCCAGATGGTTGCCCGGAACCCCGTCGATGAAGTCCTGCACGTTCACTCGTTCGCGCGTGTGAGTCCAGTACACCTTGGGGATGGCGATGAAGCCCAAGGGCGCCATGTTGGCGGCAATGCGCTCGGCATGGCGGCATTCGCCGGCCAGGTCCAGCTCACGCTTGAGCGAACGGGCAAATTCGCGCACCAGTTGCTGGGGGCGGTAGGGCTTGAGTGTGGGCAGCTCGGCCTCTGCCAGTGCCGCCAGGCGCAGCAACAGGCGCAGGTCGGCCTCGATCGTGTCGGCAATACCGGGGCGGCGAATCTTGACAATGACTTCGGTGCCGTCGTGCAGGCGCGCCCGGTGGACTTGCGCGATGGAGGCTGCGGCCAGCGGCGCGGTGTCAAACCATGCGAACACCGCCTCGGGCTCGTCGCCCAGGTCTTCACGCAATTGCGGGCGCAGTGCGTCAATCGGCAGGGCGGGTACGTGGCTGTGCAGCTTCTCGAACTCGGCAATCCACTCAGGGCCAAACAGGTCGGCCCGGCCCGCGAGGATCTGGCCAAACTTCACGAACGTGGGCCCCAGTTCTTCCAGCGCCAGCCGCACTTGCACGGGGGGCTCCAGCCGCGCCAGTTCGGCGGCGTGGGGCCAGTTCAGCACCTGCCCGGCGCGCTCCAGCCGGTCTGCCAGGCCCAGGCGGCGCACGGTGTCGCCAAAGCCGTGTCGCACCATCACACCCAGAATTTCCTTGAGGCGGCCCAGGTCTCGTGCGGTGTCCAGAGTCTCGATCAGCATGCGGGCATGATAGCCCCGCCCTTGGGGGTGATATCAATCCAGCAGCGCAATGCCTTTGACTTGTGCCACCACGTGCATGCCTGGCGTCAGGCACAGCGTACGCGCTGAGCGTTGGGTGATGCGTGCCAACAGCCGAGTGGTACCAGCCTCAAGCCCCACCATGATTTGCCCAGGGCTGTCCTCGCGCAGCGCCACGACCTGCGCGGGAACGGCATTGAGAATGCTTGTGCCGGTTTGTGGCGATAGCGTCAGGCTCACATCGCGGGCTTGTACCCTCAAGCGTACGGCCTGACCCACAGGGCGCTGACGGGTGCTCACGAGCTGTAACTGTCCACCCGGGAAAGCGATGGTGGTCAGGTGATCTTCCAGGTCGTGAGCCTGCACCGTACCGGCCACGATCGTGGCGGCTGCATCGCCCTGTGCGAGGGGTAAGTCCAGCGCGCCCATCAGCTCTGCCGGGTCGCCTTGCGCCTGTACCTTGCCGTCCCGTAGCAGCACAAGGTGGGACGCAAGTCGGGCGACTTCTTCAGTAGCGTGGCTTACGTACAGGATGGGCATGTCTAATTCGCGCGGAAGGCGTTCTAAGTAGGGCAGTACCTCTGCTTTGCGAGCCATGTCCAGCGCTGCCAGTGGCTCGTCCATCAGCAGCACGCGCGGGCTGGTGGCCAACGCTCGTGCAATAGCCACACGCTGGCGCTCACCGCCAGAGAGGGTTTCGGTAGCGCGCTCCAACAAAGGCGCAATACCCAGCAGGTCCACCGCCTGTTCCAGGGCAATCTGGCGGCGCGCTGCAGGCGTACGGTTCAGGCCGTACTCGATATTGCGGCGCACGCTAAGGTGGTGAAACAGGCTGGCCTCCTGGAAGACATAGCCCAGTGCGCGTTCGTGGGTGGGCCGCCACACCCCCTGGGCATCGTCTTGCCACACCTGACCGTGCACCGCGACCCTGCCTGGGTGGGCTCGTTCCAGTCCTGCCACTGCGCGCAGCAGGGTTGTCTTGCCGCAGCCCGAAGGCCCAAACAAGGCGGAAACGCCTTGGCCGGGCAGGTGCAGATCAACGTCGAGCATGAAGGTGGGGCGCTGCAAGCGCAGCTGCAGTTCCATGCCGTTCACAGTCGCGCTCCTCGAGGTTGCAACCAATGCAGGGTCAGTAGCACTACGAAAGAGAATGCAACCATGCCGCCCGCCAGCCAATGGGCCTGGGCGTATTCCAGCGCCTCTACGTGGTCATAGAGTTGCGCCGAGACAACGCGCGTGACGCCAGGGATGTTTCCGCCCAGCATCAGCACCACGCCAAACTCGCCCACCGTATGGGCAAAGCTCAGAATGGCCGCGGTGACGAAGCCGGGGCGCGCCAGGGGCAGAGCCACGGTAAAAAACCGGTCCAGCGGGCTGGCGCCCAGTGTGGCTGCGGCTTCCAGCGGGCGCGGGGGGATGGCCTCGACTGCGCGCTGGAAGGGTTGCACTGCAAACGGCAATGAGTACACCAGTGAGCCAATCACCAGGCCTGGGAACGTGAATGGCAGGGTGCCCAGGCCGAGCGCCTGGGTCAGCTGCCCCAGGGGGCCGTTGGGGCCCATGGTGACCAGCAGGTAAAAACCAATCACCGTGGGCGGCAGTACCAGGGGCAGGGCCACGATGGCCCCCACCGGGCCGCGCCAGCGGGAGCGGGTGGTGGCCAGCCACCACGCGATGGGCGTGCACACCACCAGCAGCAGAACTGTGGTGGTGGCCGCCAGCCGCAGGGTGAGCGCGATGGCGGCCCAGTCTTCAGCAGAGAACGGCATGGCGGCAGGACGAGTGGCTTGAAAGAGGCATGGCGCCCGCGATCTTCGCAGAACCAGGGCTGGCGTTGGGGCGAGCGCGCCGTCAGAAGCGGTAGCCGTAGGCCTTGATCACGGCGCGCGCCTTGTCACTGCGCAGGTATTGCATCAGCGCGGTGGCTGCGGGGTTGTCCTTGCCACTGGCCAGCAGCACTGCGTCTTGCAGGATGGGTTCATGCAAGTTGGAAGGAACAACCCAGGCCGAGCCTTTGGTGATCTTGCCGTCCTCCATCACCTGCGACAGCGCCACGAACCCCAGCTGGGCGTTGCCGCTGGCAACGAACTGGTAGGCCTGGGCAATGTTTTCACCGGTAACGATGCGCGCCTGCAGTTGTGCGGTCAGGCCCTGTTTGTCCAGCACCTGCATGGCTGCGGAGCCATAGGGCGCGAGCTTGGGGTTGGCAAGCGAGAGGTGCTTGAAGTCTCCCGTCTTGAGAACTGCGCCTTGCGCGTCCACGTAGTGGGCGTTGGGGCTCCAGAGCACCAGTTGGCCTATTGCGTAGGTGAAGCGCGATCCGGCCACGGTGCGGCCTTCACGGTCGAGTCGGGCAGGGGTAACGTCGTCCGCCGACAGGAACACCTGAAACGGTGCGCCGTTGGTGATCTGCGCATAGAACTTGCCCGTTGCCCCGAAGGAAAGCACGGCCTTGTGCCCCGTGTCTGCCTCAAACGCGGCTGCAATCTTCTGCATGGGGGCGGTGAAGTTGGCCGCCACGGCGACCTGAACCTGGTCTGCGTGGGCGCAGGTAAGGCCGCTGAGCAAGAGAGCGAGGGCAACGGCCCAAGGGTGGCGGATGGCAGGCTGGCGCATAAGGTGGGGCGCAAAGCGCTATTCATGAATGGAATAGCGAAGTATAGAAGCGCGTGCCAACCGGTGGGGTGGATAGCCCTGCTGGGTGTGGGCTGTCTACACTTCCCGCATGCCTTCTTCTTCCCATTCGCTGGCCGGTGCCCTGGGGCACGACCTTTCTGATCGCCGCATCGGCATCCTGCGCCAGATTGGCGCGCTGGGCTCCATCTCGCGCGCAGCGCGGGCGGTGGGCGTGAGCTACAAAGCCGCCTGGCAGGCGGTGGACACCTTGACCAACCTGGCGGGCGTGGCGCTGGTAGAGCGCGTGGTGGGGGGCGCTGGCGGTGGCGGGGCGCGCCTGACCCCCGCCGGGCTGGAACTGCTGGCTGCCGCCGATGCCATGGCCCAGGCCCGCAGTGCGGTGTTGCAGCGCCTGAAGCAGCCTGCGCCCCGCCTGGGCGTAAAGACCAGTATGCGCAACCAGTGGCCCTGCGTGGTGGAGTCAGTAGAGCGGCTGGGGCCCATCGCCCGTGTGCATTTGCAGGCGGCCGAGCCGGGAGCGGTGGCCTTGT
>NZ_CAXIAK010000046.1:0-24784 GCF_964021665.1 uncultured Acidovorax sp. | reverse complement strand
GATCCGGAGACCTCGGCCGGCATCATGCAGGTGCTGTACCGCATCAACCAGACCACCATCGAAGGCAAGTGCCCCGAGCTGCTGCAGAACCTGCTGGAAGTGCGCGGTATTGGCCTGCTCGACATCCGCGCCATCTTTGGTGAGACAGCGGTGCGCCGCAAGATGCGCCTGAAGCTCATCGTGCATCTGGTGCGCAAGGAAACGCTGGAGCGCGACTACGAGCGCCTGCCCTACGAGCCGCTCACCCAGGACGTGCTGGGCGTGCCCGTGCTGAAGGTGGTCATTCAGGTGGTGGCAGGGCGCAACATTGCTGTGCTGGTGGAGGCTGCGGTGCGCAACACCATCTTGCAGTTGCGCGGTATTGATACCTACCAGGAGTTTGTGGATCGCCACCGCCGTGCCATGGAGCGCGACAGCGGGGGCTGAGTTCGCCTTTTGACGCCGCCCTGCCGTAGTGGCGTTTTGGTGTCGCTGGCGCTTACTTGCTAGCGCAATTGGCGCACTGGCCGTACAGCGCCATGGTGTGGTCTTCCACCACCCAGCCCTTGTTTTTCGCAATCAGCTGCTGGCGCTTTTCAATTTCCGCGTCGTAAAACTCTTCCACTTTGCCGCAGGACGTGCACACAAAGTGGTCGTGGTGCTGACCCTCGTTGAGCTCGTACACCGCCTTGCCGCTTTCAAAGTTGCTGCGGATCAGGATGCCCGCCTGCTCAAACTGGGTGAGCACGCGGTACACCGTGGCCAAGCCAATGTCCGAGCGTTCTTCCAGCAGCACGCGAAACACGTCTTCCGCCGTCATGTGGCGCTGCACGCCTTTTTGGAAGATCTCCATGATCTTCAGGCGAGGCAGGGTGGCTTTGAGTCCCGTGCTCTTGAGTTCGTCGATATTGGTCATGGGTGGAGGCTCCTTGCGGTTGCGGGGAATGGGCCCGCCCATGCGAGGGGAGGCTGCCGCTACAATGGTTTGATCATATCCTTTGACCTTTTCCCCATGCCAGACCAAGCCTGTTGCAACGCCCGCCTGGGCCGCATTCTTTGGGTCAGCGCCGCAGTCGCTGTCCTGGCGGGATGTGGCAGCTTCGACGGTGCCAGCCGCCGTGTGGCCAACGCAATCACTCCCTACAAGATCGACATCGTCCAAGGCAACTTCGTGTCGCGCGAGCAGGTGCAAGCGCTGCAGCCGGGCATGAGCCGCCAGCAGGTGCGCGAGATCCTGGGCACGCCCCTAATGACGAGCGTGTTCCATGGCGATCGCTGGGAGTACGTGTTCACCATCAAGCGCCCATCTTCTGAAATGGAATCGCGCAAGCTCACCGTGTTCTTCCAGGGGGATACGCTGGCGCGCTTCGAGGGCGACGAGATGCCCTCTGAGACCGAGTTCGTCGCCACCCTGGGATCGCACAAAGGCAAGCCCAAGGTGCCTTCGCTGGAGGCTACCGAGGCCCAGCTGGCCCGCTACCCCGCCCGCAAGGCAGAGGCGGCCGCTGCACCTGCAGCGCCAGCACCCTCAGCGCCCACGCCCGGCCGCTACCCGCCCCTCGAATCATCCTCGCGCTGAGTTGCGGGGCGCATACCCCGCCCATGATGGTGGGGTAAGTTTTTACGGCGGGCGCGCGGCAGCGCCATGCGCGCGAGGCGCACGCTGATTTCTTGGCTGATCTCTTTTTTGCAGGATCGACATGTCTGTGAACACCACCGCCGCTGCGGCGTCTTCTTCCACCCCCTGCCGCGTTGCGGTGGCTGGCGCATCGGGCCGTATGGGCCGCATGCTGATCGAAGCCATCCGTGCCAGCGATGACTGCGTGCTGGCCGGCGCGCTGGACGTGCCTTCCAGCCCCGGCATCGGGTCTGACGCCTGCGCGTTCCTCGGCTACGCCAGTGGCGTTGCGATCACCGCCGACCTGAAGGTTGGCCTGCAGAACGCCGATGTGCTGATCGACTTCACCCGCCCCGAAGGCACCCTGGCCCACATGGCCGTGTGCGCGGAGCTGGGGGTGAAGGCCGTCATTGGCACCACCGGATTTACCGATGCACAAAAGGCTGAACTCGACGCTTTTGCGCAGCGCACCGCCATCATGTTCTCGCCCAACATGAGCGTGGGCGTGAACGTCACGCTCAAGCTGCTGCAGATGGCTGCCAAGGCCATGTCCACCGGTTACGACATCGAGATCATCGAAGCCCACCACCGCCACAAGGTCGATGCGCCCTCGGGCACGGCCCTCAAGATGGGCGAAGTGATTGCCGAAGCGCTGGGCCGCGATTTGAAGGACTGCGCCGTGTATGCCCGCGAAGGCGTGACGGGCGAGCGCGACCCCTCCAGCATCGGCTTTGCCACCATCCGTGGTGGCGACATCGTGGGCGATCACACGGTGCTGTTTGCCGGCATTGGCGAGCGCATCGAGGTCACGCACAAGTCCTCCAGCCGCGCCACGTATGCGCAGGGCGCCTTGCGCGCCGTGCGCTTTCTGGCGGCCCATAAGACCGGCATGTTCGACATGTTCGACGTGCTCAACCTCAAGAACTGACGCAGGCCCACGCCATGGACGCCCTTCACTGGTGGCGCCAGGGAGATGCGGTGACCCAGGGCGCCGCCGTGGTGCTGCTGGCCATGTCGGTGGCCAGCTGGGTGGTCATGCTCTGGAAGGCGCGTTTGGTGCTGCGCGCGGGCGGCGAGGTGGCGCGCTGCACGGCCGCCGTCTGGCAGTCGCCCTCGCTCGATGTGGCCGCCCAGCGGTTGGCCGCGCTGGATTCGCAGGCGCTGGTGGCACCGCTGGTGGCGGCCGTGCAAGGGGTGGTTCAGCCCACTGCGGCTTCTGTGGGCACCACGCTGGCTGCCGCCGGGCCTTTGTCGCAACAGCTCACGCGCGTGCTGCGCGATGCCTTGCACCGGGTGCTGGGCCGCCTGCAATACGGGCAGGTGCTGCTGGCCACCGTGGGCGCCACCGCCCCGTTTGTGGGCCTGCTGGGCACGGTGTGGGGCATCTACCATGCGCTCACGGCGCTGGGTGGGGGTGGGCAGGTCACCATTGACCGCCTTTCAGGCCCTGTGGGCGAGGCCCTGGTCATGACCGCTGCCGGGCTCGCTGTGGCCATTCCAGCCGTGCTGGCCTACAACGTGTTCGGCCGTTTGATCGGCCGCATCGAGGCCGACCTGGAAGGCTTTGCGCTGGATTTGCGTGAGCTGCTGGCGGGCACGCCCCCGGCCCAGCGTGAAGGCGTGGAAGTCCGTGAACTGCGCGGCCCAGAGGGCGCCAGCGCATGAGCTTCGGCCGGCTGGAACGCACCACGGGCACCCAGCCCATGAGCGACATCAACATGACCCCGCTGGTGGATGTGATGCTGGTGCTGGTGGTCATCTTCATCCTGACGGCGCCGCTGCTGGCCAGCTCCATCCGCCTTGACTTGCCCCAGGCCGAAGGCACGGGCCCCGCTGCGGCGCCTGAGTTTGTGACCGTGGTGGTGGACGCCACGGGCCAGGCCTATCTGGATGACCAGCCCCTGTCGCAAGCCGCGCTCGCCGTGCGCCTGCAACGCATTGGCGCAGCCCAGCCCACCACCGAAGTGCAATTGCGCGCCGACGCCACCGTGCCTTATGGCCGCGTGGTCGAAATCATGGGTGCCGCCCATGAAGCGGGGCTGCAGCGTATCGGCTTCGTGGCCGAGCCTGCCAAGGTCAGCGCCCCGTAGTGGTTGGTTGATTTGCTATTGAATTAATAGCTGCTAGCGCTTGTGGATAAAGCGCTGCAGGCCGATTTGATTGCAAATGTCCCGACTTTCGCGCGTGGCGTGATCGCTGGGCTTGGCGGTGGCAGGCCCCACGCCGCACTGGCGCGGTGCGGTTTGGCCCGGCGCTGGCCGCCGCACCGCCTAAAATCCACCGATTGCGGCCCAGGGTGGGCCTGCTCCGTCCTCTCACCTTCAAGCTCCCATGCAAGACAAATACTCCCACCAAGAGGTTGAACGCGCAGCGCACAGCCACTGGACTGCCCGCGACGCCTACCGCGTGACGGAAGACACCAGCAAGAAGAAGTTCTACGCCTGCTCCATGCTGCCGTACCCTAGCGGCAAGCTGCACATGGGCCACGTGCGCAACTACACCATCAACGACATGCTCACGCGCTACCTGCGCATGAACGGCTACAACGTGTTGATGCCCATGGGCTGGGACGCCTTCGGCCTGCCCGCCGAAAACGCCGCGCTGAAAAACGGCGTGCCACCTGCCCAATGGACGTACGAGAACATCGCGTACATGAAGAAGCAGATGCAGGCCATGGGCCTGGCCATCGACTGGAGCCGCGAAGTCGCCACCTGCGACCCTGAGTACTACAAGTGGAACCAGTGGCTGTTTCTGAAGATGCTGGAAAAGGGCATCGCCTACCGCAAGACCCAGGTGGTGAACTGGGACCCGGTGGACCAGACCGTGCTGGCCAACGAGCAGGTGATCGACGGCAAGGGCTGGCGCACTGGCGCGGTGGTGGAAAAGCGCGAGATCCCCGGCTACTACCTCAAGATCACGGACTACGCCGAAGAACTGCTCGACTTCGTGACCGGCGACAAGCTGCCCGGCTGGCCCGAGCGTGTGAAGCTGATGCAGGAGAACTGGATCGGCAAGAGCGAAGGCGTGCGTTTTGCCTTCACCCACGACATCCAAGGCGATGACGGCAAGCTGATCGGTGACGGCAAGATGTACGTGTTCACCACGCGTGCCGACACCATCATGGGCGTGACCTTCTGCGCCGTGGCCCCTGAGCACCCGTTGGCGGCCCACGCGGCCAAGAGCAACCCGGCTCTCGCTGCATTCATCGAAGAATGCAAGACCGGCGGCACCACCGAGGCCGAGCTGGCCACGCAAGAGAAGAAGGGCGTGCCCACGGGCCTGTACGTCACCCATCCGCTGACCGGCGAAAAGGTGCAGGTGTGGGTCGGCAACTACGTGCTGATGGGCTATGGCGACGGCGCCGTGATGGGCGTGCCCGCGCACGACGAGCGCGACTTTGCCTTCGCCCTCAAGTACGGCATCGAGATCAAGCAAGTGGTGCTGGTCGATGGCGAGACGTTTGACTACCACCAGTGGAACGACTGGTATGGCGACAAACAGCGCGGCGTCACCATCAATTCCGACAGCTTCAGCGGCTTGAACTACAAGGACGCGGTGAACGCCGTGGCCCATGCGCTGGAGCAAAAGGGTCTGGGCGAGAAGAAGACCACCTGGCGCCTGCGCGACTGGGGCGTGAGCCGCCAGCGCTACTGGGGCACACCCATCCCCATCATCCACTGCGACGAGCACGGCGCCGTGCCCGTGCCGGAAAAAGACCTGCCCGTGGTGCTGCCGCAAGACTGCATCCCCGACGGCTCGGGCAACCCGCTGCACAAGCACGAAGGCTTCCACGCCGGTGTGACCTGCCCCGTCTGCGGCAAGCCTGCGCGCCGCGAGACGGACACCATGGACACCTTCGTGGACAGCTCGTGGTACTTCATGCGGTATTGCGACCCCAAGAACGCCGAAGCGATGGTCGCAGGTGGTGCGGACTACTGGATGCCGATGGACCAATACATAGGCGGCATCGAACACGCCATCCTGCACCTGCTGTACGCCCGCTTCTGGACCAAGGTCATGCGCGACCTGGGCCTGGTCAAGGTCGATGAGCCCTTCACCAAGCTGCTCACCCAGGGCATGGTGCTCAACCACATCTACAGCCGCCGCACCGCCAAGGGCGGCAAGGACTACTTCTGGCCGCACGACGTGGAGCATGTGCTGGATGAAGGCGGCAAGATCATCGGCGCCAAGCTCAAGAACGAGGCTTCCAGCGGTGACGGCATGCTGCCCGTGGGCACGCCCATCGACTACGAGGGCGTGGGCACCATGTCCAAGTCCAAGAACAACGGCGTGGACCCGCAGGATTTGATCGAAAAGTACGGCGCCGACACGGCCCGCCTGTACACCATGTTCACCGCACCGCCCGAAGCCACGCTGGAATGGAACGACGCGGCCGTGGAAGGCAGCTACCGCTTTCTGCGCCGCGTGTGGAACTTCGGCGTGAAGCTGTCTGCTATGGATATGGGAGCTGCCACCGCAAGCGTAGCAAGCGCTAGCAGCCTGAAAGACATTGAATTTGGCAAGGAAGCCAAGGCCCTGCGCCTCGAAATCCACACCGTGCTCAAGCAGGTGGACTACGACTACCAGCGCATGCAGTACAACACCGTGGTATCGGGCGCGATGAAGATGATCAATGCGCTGGAAGACTTCAAGGCCGTCGATACCGCCGGTGGTCAGGTCGCACTGATCGAGGGCTTTGGCATCCTGCTGCGTGTGCTGTACCCCGCCACACCGCACATTGCCCACAGCCTGTGGGAAAGCCTGGGCTACGCCGGTGTGCTGGGCGACTTGCTGGATGCTGCCTGGCCCCAGGTCGATGCCAATGCGCTGGTGCAGGACGAAATCGAGCTGATGCTGCAGGTCAACGGCAAACTGCGCGGCTCCATCCTGGTGCCCGCGCAGGCCGACAAGGCCGAGATCGAGCGCATTGCGCTGGCCAGCGAAGCCTTTGCCGCCCACAGCGGTGGCGCGGCCCCCAAGCGCGTCATCGTCGTGCCGGGTCGTCTGGTCAACGTGGTGGTGTAAGCATGCACAAGCGCACCTTGCTCGGACTGGTCCCGGCGGCTGTGCTGGCGGGCTGCGGTTTTCGCCTGCGGGGCGTGCCGGAGTTTTCGTTCTCGTCGCTGTACATCGCCGCGCCCGCCAACTCGGCCCTGGCCCGCGAACTGCAGCGCACGCTGGAGGGCTCGGGCAGCCCGCTCAAGGTGCTGCGCAACGCCGCTGATCTGCCTTCTGCGCAGGCCGTGATCGACATCCTGTCGGAACAGCGCGAGCGCATCGTGGTGGGCCAGAACGCCTCGGGCCAGGTGCGTGAGCTGCAACTGCGCCTGAAGGTGAAGTTTCGCCTGCGCACTGCGGCCGGGGTGGAGATGATTCCCGAGACCGAAATCCAGCAGCAGCGCGACATGAGCTACAACGAAACCCTGGCGCTGTCGAAAGAGGCGGAAGAAGCCCTGCAGTACCGCAACATGCAGACCGACATCGTGCAGCAGCTGCTGCGGCGCCTGTCGGTAGCCAGATTGCCAATGTAAGCGCGAAATCGCCCTGTGGGGCTTATGAATCAAGCGCTGACAGCTATTGAAAATATAGCGCCAGTGCTTTTTTCTGGGCGCTGAGCAGGCCGCTGGCCCTGCGCCATCAAAACGGCCGCGTGCGCATCAGCGTGCTCTTGCCAAACAGCGACTCCACCAGGTCCACCGCCAGCACAGCGGTCTTGTTGCGCACGTCCAGCGCGGGGTTCAGCTCCACGATGTCGAGCGAGGCCAGGCGGCCGCTGTCGGCAATCATCTCCATGCACAGCTGCGCCTCGCGGTAGGTGGGGCCGCCGGGCACGGTGGTGCCTACGCCGGGGGCAATGTCGGGGTCCAGAAAATCCACGTCAAAGCTCACATGCAGGTGGGTGTCGGCGTCCATGCCCGCCAGGGCGCGCTCCATCACCTGGCGCATGCCCACCTCGTCGATGGCGCGCATGTCAAACACCTCCAGGCCCTGCTCGTGCACAAAGCGCTTTTCGCCCTCGTCCACGCTGCGAATGCCGATCTGGCGGATTTGCGAAGGGTGCAGCGCCGGGCCGCCACCGGGCATGTGGGCCAGCTGCGTGAGTTCGGCCGGGCCAAAGCCGCACAGGCAGGCCACGGGCATGCCGTGCACATTGCCGCTGGGCGTCAGCGCGCTGGTGTTGAAGTCGGCATGCGCATCCAGCCACAGCACGCGCAGCTTTTTGCCGCTTTCGGCGCAGTGGCGGGCCACGGCGCTGATGCTGCCCAGGCCCAGGCTGTGGTCGCCACCCAGCAAGATGGGCAGGTGGCCCTGTTGCAGCTCGGCATACACGGCGCCATACACCAGCCGGTTCCACTGCACCACCTCGGGCAGGTGGCGGTAGCCATCCACTGGGGGCTGCCAGGGGTTGGAGGGGCCGCTTAGGTTGCCCCGGTCCAGCACCTGCAGCCCGTGCAGCTCCAGCGCCGCCTGCAAGCCCGCCACACGCAGGGCCTCGGGACCCATGGATGCGCCGCGTGCGCCGGCACCAATGTCGGTCGGCGCGCCAATCAGGCTGCAGGGCGGGAGGCTTCGGGGCGGGGTGGCGGGCAGGTCGTGGGTCATGTCTGTGGGGTGGAAGGCGATGGTTGGGTGAGTGTGGCAGGCACCTCGGGGCGGCGCAACGGCGTTGCCCCGGCCTCTAGCGTTCGAACCCTGGCCCTGCGTGCGGTGGCCTGGAGAGCACACCATGCCCTCAATGACAAGCAGGCGACAGCCGGGGCTGTGGCAGTGAAAAGCCAGGGGTTCTAATCACAGCCACGGCAGGTTTGCAGGATTTTGTGCCAACGCGGCGCCAGTGGAAAGACAGCGGGTTGAGCATTTGGCGCGATAAATGACGCAAATTGACAGATGCAACTGCGCAAATCGACCGTGCAAGCGTGGCGTCGCGGGAGGGTTGTAACATTCATGTAACCATCGCAGCCCTGGGGGCTTGCGGGTTACTACGGAGACAACCGATCCGCTTCAGTGCGCACACTGGGGAGACTGGTGTTTGTAATCAGATGTATCGGCCATGGGCTGGCTGGTCATCCATTTAGAGGCAGAAGAATATGCAGCTCGACAACATTCGCGTTTCGCGCAAGCTCTGGTTTGCGTTTTTGGGGTTGATGGTGGCCATGGCGTTGGTGTCGGGCATTGCGCAAAACCGCGGCAACACCACCATGGCGCGCGCCATGGATGCCGTGGTGGACATCGACACCCGTGTGGTGGCAGCCGTGCGCTGGCGCGGCGGCACCGAAACGGCCGTGAACATGATCACGGGCGGCGCCGTGACCACCGACGCCGTGCTGGCACAGCAGTACGACGCGCGGGTGAAGGAAATCATCGGCGACATCAACAAGATTCAGGAAACCATCGTGGCAGGCGCGACCGCCCCCGAGGAAAAAGCCGCCATCGACAAGGTGGTAGCCGAGCGCAAGCTGGTGCTGGAAGCTGTGGCCAAGACCTGGGAGCTCAAGGGCGCGGGCGATGCGGTGGAAACCCAGCGCTTTGCCGACGAGCAGCTCACCCCCATGGTGGCGCGCTACCTCAAGGCGCAAGATGAATTCATCGCCCAGCTGGAACGCCGCCGTGAGGCGGTGCGCGAAGAGGCCTTGGCCCAGCGCATTCGCTCGGGCGTGATCAGCACCCTGACCGCGCTGGTCGTGTTTGCTGCGGGTGCGCTGCTGGCCTGGCTGCTGGTGCGCTCCATCACCGCGCCCCTGCAGCAAGCGGTGGACACCGCCAACGCCATCGCCGCAGGCGACCTGACCCGCGAGCTGCAAACCAGCCGGAAAGACGAACTCGGCCAGATGCTGCGCGCCCTCAATGACATGTCGGCCCGCCTGCGCGGCGTGGTGAGCGAGGTGCGCCAGGGCGTCGATTCCGTCTCCAGCGCCTCCATCCAGATCGCCAACGGCAACCACGACCTCTCGGCCCGCACCGAGCAGACCGCGGCCAACCTGGAAGAAACCGCGTCGAGCATGGAAGAGCTCACCGCCACCGTCACCCAGTCGGCCGACACCGCCCGCCAAGCCAACCAGCTCGCAGGCACCGCCGCCCAGGCCGCAGCCCGTGGCGGCGAAGTGGTGGGCCAGGTGGTGACGAGCATGCAGCAGATCACCGAAAGCTCGCGCAAGATCAGCGACATCATTGGCGTCATTGACTCCATCGCCTTCCAGACCAACATCCTGGCGCTGAACGCCGCCGTGGAAGCTGCCCGCGCGGGCGAGCAAGGCCGTGGCTTTGCCGTGGTGGCCAGCGAAGTACGCAGTCTGGCCGGCCGCAGCGCTGAAGCCGCCAAGGAAATCAAGACCCTCATCAACCAGTCGGTCGAAAACGTCGAAAGCGGCTCGGCCCAGGTGGCCCAGGCCGGGCAAAGCATGGAAGAGATCGTCGCGAGCGTGCGCCGCGTGAGCGACCTGATTGGCGAAATCACGGCGTCTTCAACCGAACAACGCGACGGCATCAGCCAAGTCAACCAGGCCGTGGCCAACCTCGACCAGATGACGCAGCAAAACGCTGCGCTGGTGGAAGAGTCCACCGCCGCCGCAGCCTCCATGCGCGACCAGGCGCAGCGCCTGGCCGAAGTGGTGAGCGTGTTCAACGTGGGCGCCACCAGCGCCCGCAACGCCGCTCCGGCCCCCCGGCCCCCCGGCCTGCAGCGGCCCCCGCGCCGCGCTTTGCTCCGGCACCTGCCAAGCCTGCGGTGGCGGCCCGCCCCAAGCCTGCCCCCCCGCCAAGCGGGCCCACAGCGCCAAGCCCGCAGCCCCGGCACCCGCGCCTGCGGCCAAGGGCAGTGACGATGATTGGGAAAGCTTCTGAACATCGAACGCCAGTCTGCTATTAAAAAAATAGCTGCTGGCGCTTTGTAGACAAGCGCTACAGGCCAAAAACATCCAAACCTTGCGCCCGCCGCCCCCGCGCGCCGGGCAGCCCGCCTGGGGGCGATAAACTTTGCCCATGCAAGTCGCCCTGGCCCAACTTTCCAACCACCTCCAACGGGCCCTGTCGCCGCTGTACGTACTGCACGGCGACGAGCCCTTGCTGCAGCAGGAAGCCGCGGACGCCATCCGCGCCACCGCCCGCACCCAGGGCTACACCGAACGCAGCAGCTACACCGTGGCCGGTGCCCACTTTGACTGGAGCGCCGTGTTGGCGGCAGGTGGTTCGCTCAGCCTGTTTGCCGACAAGCAGATTGTCGAAATCCGTATCCCCTCGGGCAAGCCCGGCAAGGACGGCAGCGTAGCGCTGCAGCAGGTGGCCGAATCGGCCCGGGGCAACGACAGCACGCTCACCATGGTCATGCTGCCGCGCCTGGACAAAGCCACCAAGACCGGCGCCTGGTTTGCCGCGCTGGAGGGCAACGGCGTCTCCATCCAGATCGACCCCATCGAACGCGGCCAGTTGCCGCAGTGGATTGCCCAGCGCCTGGCCCAGCAAGGCCAGCGCGTGGTGGCGGGCGAGGAAGGCCAGCGCACGCTGCAGTTCTTTGCCGACCGCGTGGAAGGTAACCTGCTGGCCGCGCACCAGGAGATCCAAAAGCTCGCGCTGCTGCACCCGGCGGGTGAATTGACCCAAGCCCAGGTCGAAGCCGCCGTGCTCAACGTGGCGCGGTATGACGTGTTCAAGCTGTCCGAATCGGTGCTGGCCGGGCAGACCGGCCGCGTGCAGCGCATGCTCGACGGCCTGCAGGCCGAGGGCGAGGCCGAAGTGCTGGTGCACTGGGCGCTGGCCGAAGACATCCGTGCCTTGAAACGCGTGAAAGACGCCATGAACGCCGGCCGCCCCCTGCCCATGGCCCTGCGCGAAAACCGCATCTGGGGCCCCAAGGAGCGGCTGTTTGAACGCATCCTGCCCAAAGCCAGCGACGCCGCCCTGGCGCGGCTGCTGCAATCCGCCCACATCGTGGATGGCATCGTGAAGGGGCTCAAGCAGCCCGACTGGCCGCAAGACGGCTGGCAGGCATTGCAGCGCCTGGCCTTTCAGCTCTGCCGCCTGACCAGCGCGGCGCGTTAACTATTTGCCCCAAACCATGAGCACACCTGAATACTGTTCGTTGTTTTCAACTGAGGGAGATTTCGCCGTGGAGGTGCCCGGGGTGGCTGTGGCTCCAAGGCGTGTCAGTGCGGTGGCATTGGCTGACTTGATTACTGCATCACCTCGCTCCATGCGTTTTGATGATCATCTCTACGAGGTACAGCGTTACGCTATAGATCCTGCCAACAAGGTTCTGCGGATCCAGGTGCGGCACCCGGCCACCGCCAACGGAAGAAACCGTGTGCTGTACGACCGATACCTGGAGTTGATTCGCTCCGAGATTGACGAGTTCGGGGTGAAACCCACCGCCCTCACCCATTTGATGGGGCGGCTGGGCGAGCTGCATTGTGCGGTGGAGGTGCAAGGCACTTTGGCCGATATGACCAACCAGCCGGGTTTTGACGTGGAGTCGCCCGACGAGAAAAAAATCAGCGTCAAGACGACAGCACAGGTGTCCGGTTTTGTCTCCATATCTGCCAGCACTTTGCAAAAGGCAGATGAGCTGATGCTGGTGCAGTACTTGGACGGGCAGACCCAGACGGTCTTTCACGGCAGCGTTCAAAAGGCGGTCACGGGCACACGCATGTGGGAAGGCCGTTACGAGCTGGATATTGCCAGGGCCCGGAAGCTGGCCGCCATGCCCGACTGAGCCAGGGCTTCTTTCGCGTCTTTTTGCCGAGTCATCGCTTTCACCGATCCTGTTCTGCGGCTTCTGCAGGGCTTCCTTCCCATGCGCCTTCCCCACGACGACGCTACCAACGGCTGGTCCGCCATCCTGCCCCCACGCACGCCGCGCCCCGCGCTGCAGGGCGATGTGGTGGCCGACTGGCTGGTGCTGGGCGCGGGCTTTGCGGGCCTGGCCGCTGCGCGCCGCCTGGCCGAGCTGCGCCCGCAAGCCCACATCGTGGTGGTGGACGCAGGCACCGTGGGCAACAACGCCTCAGGCCGCAACTCGGGCTTTGCCATTGATGTGCCGCACAACATCGGCAGCTCGCTCGAAGAACTGCGCCGGGCCGCGCACTACCAGGCCTTGCTCACGGCGGGCATGAACGACCTGGAGCGGCTGGTGGCGCAGCACCGCATCGACTGCCAGTGGCGGCGCGCAGGCAAGTACCACTGCGCCGTATCGCCCGCCGCCGAGCGCACGCTGCAGCACCATGTGGATGAGCTGCGCGCCCTGGGTGCGCCGCACGAGCTGCTGGACCGCAATGCCCTGGCCGCACGCCTGGGCACCCGTTACTTTGCCGCCGGGCTCTACACGCCGGGCACCGTGCTGCTCAACCCCGCCGCGCTGTGCCGGGGGCTGGCGGATGCGCTGCCCGCCAATGTCACCTTGCACGAGCAAACGCCGGTGCAGCGGCTGGATTTGTCGAGCGGCAAGGTGGTGGCGCACGCGCCGCACGGCAGCGTGCGTGCGCCGCAGTTGCTGCTGGCGGCCAATGGGTTTGCGCAGCAGCTGGGCTTGTTTGGCAGCGCCTGGGGGGCGGAGACGTTTCCGCTGGTCACTTTTGGCTCGCTCACTGCCCCGCTCACGCCCGAGCAGCGCAGCCGCCTGTGCGCGCCTGAGGGCTGGGGCGTGACGCCTGCGAGTGCCGTGACCGGGGCCACGCTGCGCTACACGGACGACCACCGCATTCTGGTGCGCCAGGGTTTTGAATACGCGCCGCATTTCCGCGTCAGCCCCGCCGTGCGTGAGCGGGTGCGGCGTGAGCACGCTGCCGTGTTTGCCGCGCGTTTTCCGCAGCTGGGCGATGTGGCGCTGGAGCATTTTTGGGAAGGCTCCATCGCCATCACCCGCAACGGCGCGCCGCGCTGGGGGCGGCTGGCGCCGCAGGTGCATGGGGTGGCGGGGTGCAATGGGGCGGGGGTGGTGAAGTTCACTGCGCTGGGGGCGTTGGCGGCGGATTTGGCGCTGGGGCAGGACCATCCGTTGTTGGCGCATGCGTTGGCGTTGGGTGGGCCGGCGCGCATGCCGCCGCAGCCGTTCATGGGGGTGGGGGTGCGGGCTTATATTGCGCGGGAGAAGTGGTTGGGGCGGGCGGAGGTTTGAGAGTTTTTTGGCGTCTAGCGCTCTGTAGGTATGCGCTGGCAGCTATGAAATTCGTAGTGAATTGCAGTATTTGGCTGCATGCTTTTGCCTGGTGCGGGAGCCGGGAGGTGCGCCCGGCGGCGCAGTAACTTTCTTTTGCTTCGCCACCGGATGGCCGGCCCAAAGAAAGTCACCAAAGAAAAGGCGACCCCGCTGTCTGCGTCCCTGCGCTTCGCTTCGGGCAACCTGCGGTGCTCGCGTCCAGCGGGGTCTCGCTCGAACTCGCTGCGCTGCGCTTCGCTCAGACAATCGCGAGCCCTGATCCGCTGGCCGCTGCGCTCCTCGGCGCATACAGAGGGGATGGGGAGCCGAACATCCAAACAGCCACTCGGGCCATTGCTGCGCTCGGCCCTGGGGGCGCTAGCTGGCGTTTAACGTGCCTTGGGCTTTTTCTACCCACATCGTCAGGTTGGCCACCAAGTCCTTTTGGCTGAATGAGCAGCTTTCCTCCGAAAAAAGTGCGCTGGATTCCAGGCGGTCCAGCAGGTTCAGCAGCACGTCGCTGTAGCGTGGGGGCAGGGCGGCGAGCAGAGCCGTCTGCTGGCGGGCCAGGGTGCTCAGGGTGGCGGCGGTGTGGTCGCCGCGTTCGAAGGCTTGCAGGGCTTGGGCCAGGGTGGTGAGCTGGGCGGATGCGGTGTCGGTCATGGGCGGATGGGGGGTGAACGGTGCAGCCCGCAAGGGTAAGGCCAACTGCGGCAAAATCGCCGGATGAATGCTCTCAATGTCGCTGAATACACGCACTCCCTCGGTCTCCAGGCAAAAACGGCCTCTGCGCTGATGGCGAAAGCGCCGGCAGCTATCAAAAACAAAGCATTGCTGGCCCTGGCCCGGCTGCTGCGCGAGCAGACTGAGGCGTTGCAGGTGGATAACGCCCGCGATCTGGAGCGCGCCCGCGCTGCGGGTTTGGCCGAGCCGATGGTGGACCGTTTGAAGCTCAGCCCCAAGGTGCTGGAGACTTGCGCCCAGGGTTGCGAGCAGCTCGCCGTCATGGCCGATGTGATTGGCGAGATCATTGGCATGAAGCAGCAGCCCAGCGGCATCCGCGTGGGGCAGATGCGCGTGCCGATTGGCGTGTTCGGCATGATTTACGAGAGCCGCCCCAACGTGACCATCGAGGCGGCGTCCTTGAGCATCAAGAGCGGCAATGCCTGCATCTTGCGTGGCGGCTCGGAAGCCATTGATTCCAACCGGGCCCTCGCCAAGCTGGTGCAGCAGGCGCTAGCCGAGGCGGGTCTGCCGCAAGACGCGGTGCCAGTGGGGCAAACCACCGACCGCGAGGCCGTGGGCCAGCTCATTGCCATGCCGCAGTTTGTGGATGTGATCATCCCACGTGGCGGCAAGGGGCTGATCGAGCGCATCAGCCGCGATGCCAAGGTGCCCGTCATCAAGCACCTGGACGGCAACTGCCACACCTACGTGGACGACCCCTGCGATATCGCCATGGCGGTGAAGGTGGCCGACAACGCCAAGACCAACAAATACAGCCCCTGCAACGCCAGTGAAGGTTTGCTGGTGGCGCGTGGTGTTGCGGCGGAGTTTTTGCCCCAGATTGGCGCGGTGTATGCCGCCAAGGGCGTGGAGATGCGCGGCTGCCCCGAGTCGCTGGCTATTTTGAACAGCGTGGCTGGGGCCAAGCTGGTGCCTGCGACCGAGCAGGACTGGAGCGAGGAATACCTGGCCCCGATCATCAGCGTGAAGGTGGTGGCGGGCGTGGATGAGGCCATTGCGCACATCAACCGCTACAGCAGCCACCACACCGATGCGATCCTGACGCGCGACCACATGCACGCCCAGCAGTTCCTGCGCGAGGTGGATTCGGCCAGCGTGATGGTGAATGCCAGCACGCGCTTTGCCGATGGTTTCGAATACGGGCTGGGCGCGGAAATCGGCATCAGCACCGACAAGTTCCATGCGCGCGGGCCGGTGGGCATTGAAGGGCTGACTTCGCTCAAGTACGTGGTGCTGGGCGAAGGCGAAGTGCGCGGCTGAGTTGCGCGCTCAGGGTTTTTGCTCTTGATTTGATAGCTGCTTGCGCTGGTCAATAGGCAGCAGGAGCCCAATTTCTTATGAAAATCATCATCCTCGGGGCCGGCCGTGTGGGCGAGAGTGTGGCCGACAGCCTGGTGTCCGAACGCAACGACATCACCGTCATCGACACCGATGCCGAGCGCCTTCGCGATCTTCAGGCGCGGTTTGACCTGCGTGGGGTGGTGGGCAGCGGCATCGAGCCTGCCGTGCTGGCCGAGGCCGGGGCGCGCGATACCGATCTGCTGATTGCCTGCGCCGCGCAGGACGAGACCAATCTGGTGTGCTGCAAGATGGCGCAGCTGCTGTTCAACATCCCCACCCGCATTGCGCGCGTGCGTTCGCTGGGCTTTCAGTGCGATACCCGGCTGCTGGGCGCCGACGGTTTTGCGGTGGACCGCATCATCTGCCCTGAGGAATCCCTCACGCGCTACATCGGCAAGCTGGTGGAATATCCCGAGGCCATGCAGGTGCGCGAGTTTGCGGGCGGGCGGGCCAGCCTGGTGTCGGTGCGTGCGCGGGCAGGGGCGCCCATGGTGGGCCACACCATTGCCGAGCTGCGTGCCAGCGCGCCCGATGTGGCGGTGCGGCTGGTGGCCATCTACCGCCGCTTTCCGGACGAGCCCGACCGTTTTGTCGCCTGCTCGGGCGGCACCCGCATCGAGCCGGGTGACGAGGTGTTTGTGCTGGCCGCGCACGAGCACATTGCGCATGTGCTGTCGGCCCTGCACCGCCGCGATGCGAGCAACGCGCCGCCCGTGCGCCGCATCATGATTGCCGGTGGCGACCGCGTGGGCCTGCGCCTGGCGCAGCAGCTGGGCCAGGAAGAGGGGCGCTTTCACCTCAAGATCATCGAATCAGACCCACAGCGCTGTGTGGAGTTGGCCTCGGCGTTGCCGCCTTCGGTGCTGGTGCTGCAGGGCGAGACCACCGACGAAGACCTGCTCAATGACGAGGGAGTGGAAGAGGTGGACCTGTTCCTGGCGCTGACCGAGGACGACGAGGACAACATCATGTCGTGCCTGCTGGCCAAGCGCATGGGCGCCAGCCGGGTGCTGGCGCTCATCAACCGCCGCAGCTATGCGGATTTGATGCACGGCACGCAGATCGACATTGCCTTGTCGCCCGCGCAGGCCATGCTGGGCGAGTTGCTGGCCTTTGTGCGCCAGGGCGATGTGCAGGCGGTGCACAGCCTGCGCCGGGGCGTGGCCGAGGCGCTGGAGATTGTGGTGCGCGGGGACCGCAAGAGTTCGCGCGTGGTGGGCCGCAAGGTGAGCGAGCTGCCCCTGCCGCGCGATGTGCACATCGGCCTCATCGTGCGTGGTCTGCCCGACCACTCGGCGTCTGCCCCTGAATCCGAAGCGCTGCCCGTGCCTGCGGAGCCCGCCGAGCCGCAGGTGATCATTCCGCGCAGCTCCACCGTGGTGGAGAGCAATGACCATGTGGTGTTCTTCCTGCCGCACAAGCGCCTGGTGCGCGAAGTGGAAAAGCTCTTCCGCGTGAGCGCCACGTTTTTCTGATGCACCCCCCTGAGTCGCTTCGCGCCTTCCCCCCGCTCTCGCATGGCTGCGCAATGCGGGCAGGGGGACGCCGCCAGCGCGGCGGGGCGGCCCTTGCGCGGCGGCCCTCGCATGGGCCGCGCCAGAATCAGGCACTGTGCAGCGTGCTGAACAAACGGCTTTCATCATGACGGACATGTTTCCTGTCCTGCGCGTGCTGGGCATGCTGGTGATGATCTTCGCGTCGTCGCTGGCGCTGCCCATGGCGGTGTCGTGGTGGACGCGCGATGGCGTCCTGTTTGTGTACCCGCTGTCGATGGCCGCCACGGCGTTCGTCGGCGCATGGCTGTGGTGGAGCTTTCGCGTCTTCCGGCGTGAGCTGCAGCCGCGCCACGGGGTGATGCTGGTGTCGCTGGTGTGGCTGCTGCTGCCGCTGTTTGCCGCGCTGCCGCTGATGCTGGCGGGGCACCACCTTGGGCGGCCGCTGTCGTTCACGCATGCGTACTTCGAAGCCGTGTCGGGCCTGACCACCACGGGCTCCACGGTGATGAGCGGGCTGGACCAGTTGCCGGTGTCCGTCAACGTCTGGCGCACGTTCCTGCAGTGGCTGGGCGGCATGGGCATTCTCATTTTGGCCGTCGCGGTGTTGCCCTTGCTGGGCGTGGGCGGCAGCCAGCTCTTCAAGGCCGAGGCCGCCGGGCCGGTGAAAGACGCCAAGCTCACGCCGCGCATGACCGGCACGGCCAAGGGGCTGTGGGGTGTGTACGCGCTGTTTTCCGTGGCTTGCGCCTTGGCCTACTGGCTGGGCGGCATGGCGCCGCTGGACGCGGTGATGCACATGTTCACCACGGTGAGCCTGGGCGGCCTGTCGCCCTACGACGCGAGCTTTGGGCACTTTCAGTCGCCGTTGCTCGAAGCCATTGCCGTGGTCTTCATGCTGGTGGCCAGCTGCAACTTTGCGCTGTATTTCGTGGCCTTCCGCAAAGGCGACTGGCGCGGTTTTTGGCGCGACCCGGAGCTGCGCGCCACGCTGGGCACGCTCATCGTGGGTGGCCTGGTCGTGTCGCTGCTGCTGTGGGCCAAGGGGGTGTATGAGCCACTAACTGCCTTGCGCCACGGCATGTTCAATGTGGTGTCGCTGGCCACCACCACGGGCTATGCCACGGTGGATTACCTCGGCTGGCCGGTGTTTGCGCCGGTGCTGATGCTGCTGCTGTCGGGCGTGGCCACCAGTGCGGGGTCCACCGGCTGCGGTATCAAGATGGTGCGCATGCTCATTCTGGTCAAGCAGGCCCGCCGCGAAATGACGCGGCTGGTGCACCCCCGCGCCGTGCAGCCCGTGTGCCTGGGCGATGCGGTGGTGGACAACCGCGTGATCTTCTCGGTGCTGGCCTTCATGCTGGTGTACGGCGCCACGGTGATTGGCCTCTCCATGGTGCTGCTGCTGACCGATCTGGACCCGGTGACGGCGTTTTCTGCCGTGCTGGCCAGCGTGAACTGTGCCGGGCCGGGGCTGGGCGCGGTGGGGCCTGCCTCGAACTTTGCGGTGCTGACGGACTTTCAGGTGTGGGTGTGCACGCTGGCCATGCTGCTGGGCCGGCTGGAGATTCTGAGCTTCATGGCGGTGCTCACCCCGGCGTTCTGGCGCCGTTGACGGCTGGCCAGTATTTTTGCGCCCAGCCGGGGTGCCGGCATTGCGAAACCGGCAGTCGCCCCCACATCCCGGAATCCCAGTTCCCTACAATCGTTCTCCAACGTGTCCCCCGAGGGGTTTTATGGTTCCGCATCTCATCACAGCCCTCACCGGGCCCATCAACGAGCTTGAACAGCGCATTCTGGATTCCATGCCTGCCATCGAGCGCTGGTTTCGTCTGGAGTGGATGGAGCACACGCCCCCGTTCTACACCTCGGTAGACATCCGCAACGCGGGCTTCAAGCTGGCGCCGGTAGACACCAACCTGTTTCCCGGCGGCTGGAACAATCTGACCAAGGAAATGCTGCCCCTGGCGGTGCAGGCGGCCATGGCGGCCATCGAAAAGATCTGCCCCGAGGCGCGCAACCTGCTGATCATTCCCGAGAACCATACCCGCAACACGTTCTATCTGGCCAACGTGGTGCAGCTGCAGCGCATCTTCAACATGGCGGGCCTGAATGTACGGGTGGGGTCCATCAGCCCCGAGATCAAGAAGCCCACGCTCATCGAGTTGCCCAATGGAGATTCGGTGACGCTGGAGCCTGTGGTGCGTACCAAGGGGCGTCTGGGTCTGAAGAACTTTGACCCCTGCACCATCTTGCTCAACAACGATCTCTCGGCCGGCGCGCCGGGCATTCTGGAAGACCTGCACGAGCAGTATCTGCTGCCCCCCTTGCACGCGGGCTGGAGCGTGCGGCGCAAGAGCACCCACTTCAAGAACTACGAAGAGGTGGCCAAGCGCTTCGGCAAGATGCTGGGCATTGACCCCTGGCTCATCAACCCGATGTTCAGCCAGGTGGGCGGGCTCAACTTTGCCGAGGACACCGGGTTGGA
This sequence comes from uncultured Acidovorax sp., assembly GCF_964021665.1. Lineage (NCBI taxonomy): Bacteria > Pseudomonadati > Pseudomonadota > Betaproteobacteria > Burkholderiales > Comamonadaceae > Acidovorax > uncultured Acidovorax sp. The sequence goes on along the minus strand of NZ_CAXIAK010000046.1, from coordinate 4,991 downwards.
CGCCCTGCAGGCCGCCACCGACGCGCTCCTGACCAAGGTGCGCCGCAAGTACAAGGAATACGGCATCAATGAAAAGCCGTTTGTGGTGATCAAGCCTGACAACGGCACCTACGGCATGGGCATCATGACCGTGCGTGACGCCAAGGAGCTGGACGCGCTCAACCGCAAGACCAAGAACAAGATGGCCGTCATCAAGGACGGCCAGACGGTGTCTGACGTCATCATCCAGGAAGGTGTGCTGACCCAGGAGCGGGTGAACGATGCGGTGGCCGAGCCTGTGGTCTACATGATGGACCGCTACGTGGTGGGCGGTTTCTACCGCATGCACGCCGAGCGCGGGGTGGACGAGAACCTCAATTCGCCCGGCGCCAGCTTTGTGCCCCTGGCCTTTGAGCACAGCACGCACATGCCCCAGCCGGGTGTGCGCCCTGGGGTAAGTGCCCCCAACCGCTTCTATATGTACGGCGTGGTGGCCCGCCTGGCCATGCTGGCGGCCAGCTACGAGCTGGAAGCCACCGACCCCGACGCCGAGGTGTACGACTGACCCCCGGCTGTAGCGCTGCGGCTTGGCCGCCGCTCTTGCCACGCCTGGCCTTTGGGCGCCAGGGGTGGTAGATGGCAGTTGTTGCGGTGCAACATATTTGATCGTTTGCACAGAAGCTGGGGCGGGCGGCGCAAAATAGCGCTCCCCCAAATCATGGAACCCCGACCGGCTTGAGGGCCTGCGGGGTCGCTTCAGTGCAAAGCTCTTCCAAATCCTCGCTGGCGGCTCTCACGCTAGGCGCTATCGGTGTTGTCTACGGCGACATCGGCACGAGTGTTCTGTATGCCGTGAAAGAGGTGTTCGGCTCGGGGCATGTGCCCTTCACGCACGAGAACATCTACGGCATCCTGTCGATCTTCTTCTGGACCCTCACGGTCATCGTGTCGCTCAAGTACGTGGTGCTGGTGCTGCGTGCGGACAACAACGGTGAGGGAGGCCTGATCGCCATGCTGGCGCTGGCATCGCAAGCCGTCAAAGACAAGCCCAAGCTGCGCGGCATGCTGCTTGCCGTCGGTATTTTTGGCACATCGCTGTTTTATGGGGATGGGGTCATCACTCCCGCCATCTCGGTGCTTTCGGCCGTCGAGGGGCTGGAGGTGGTGTCACCACACTTCAAGAAGTACGTCATTCCCCTGACGCTGGTAGTGCTGTTTTGCCTTTTTGCGGTGCAAAAGCGCGGCACAGGCGGCATCGGAAAGTTTTTTGGGCCCATCACGCTGGTGTGGTTCATGACCCTGGCGGTGCTGGGCGTGTTTCACATCCACGGGCACCCCGAAATTCTGTGGGCGATGAGCCCGCACCACGCGCTGATGTTCATGTGGCACCAGCCGGGCACCAGCTTCATCATTCTGGGCGCTGTCGTGTTGTGCGTGACGGGGGCGGAAGCCTTGTATGCCGACCTGGGCCACTTTGGCAAACGACCCATTCGCCTGGCGTGGTTTGGTGTGGCGATGCCGTCGCTCACGCTGAATTATTTTGGTCAGGGCGCGCTGCTGCTGGCTGAGCCTGAGGCCGTCAAGAACCCGTTTTTCATGATGGCGCCCGACTGGGCGCTGATACCGCTGGTCGGGCTGGCCACGCTTGCCACCGTGATCGCTTCGCAGGCACTGATCCAAGCAGGTCATCCAGCTTGGCTATCTGCCGCGCCTGAACATCCAGCACACCAGCGTGCGCGACACCGGGCAAATCTACATGCCGCTGGTGAACTGGGGCCTGTTCGTGGCCATTGTGCTGGCGGTGGTGATGTTCCGCTCGTCCAGCAACCTGGCGGCGGCCTACGGCATTGCCGTGACGCTGGACATGCTGATCACCACCACGCTCACGTTCTTTGTGATCCGCTACGGCTGGGGTTACCCGCTGGCGCTGTGCCTGGCTGCCACGGGCTGCTTCTTTGTTGTGGATCTGGCGTTCTTCGCGTCCAACCTGCTCAAGTTGTTCCAGGGCGGCTGGTTCCCCTTGATGATTGGCGGCGCCCTGTTTACTTTGATGATGACGTGGAAGCAAGGCCGCCGTCTGCTCAATGCCAAGCTGCGCGCTGATGCCATCGACCTCAAGGATTTTCTGGAGTCGGTTTTCATCAGCCCACCGACCCGGGTGGAAGGCACGGCCATTTTTCTGACGGCTGAGCCTGGAGCTGTTCCGAATGCGTTGCTGCACAACCTCAAGCACAACAAGGTGCTGCACCAGCAAAACCTCTTCGTCACGGTGCGCAACCATGAAGTACCCTGGATTGGCCTGGACAAGCGCTTGCAGGTGGAGCCTCTGGGGCATGACTGCTGGCAGGTGGTGGTGCACTATGGCTTCAAGAACGACCCTGACCTGCCGCGTGCCTTGGAAGCCCTGCGAGGCCGGGGGTGCGATGTGGAGCCGATGACCACCAGCTACTTCCTGTCGCGCGACACGGTGATCCCTTCCATTGGCAGCGGCATGGCGCACTGGCGCGAAAAGCTCTTCGCGCAGATGCACCACAACGCCAGTGGTGCGGCGGACTTTTTGCATCTGCCTAACAACGCGGTGGTGGAGCTGGGCTCCAAGATCGAAATCTGACAACTGGATCAGGCCCTGATCTTTGGTGAGAGCGTTTCCCGCGTGGGTGCCAGAATGCGCGCCATGCAATTTTTCAAAGATCTCAGCTTGTCGGCCTTTGTCGCAGGCTTCGTCGCCGTGCTGGTGGGCTTCACCAGCTCGGTGGCCATCGTGTTTCAGGCCGCCCAGAGTTTTGGCGCCACGCCAGCACAAATCACATCGTGGATCTGGGCACTGGGTTTGGGCATGGGCCTTTGCTCCCTGGTTCCATCGCTGTTGCTGCGCAAGCCGGTGATGGTGGCCTGGTCCACCCCGGGTGCTGCAGTGCTTGCTACGGCCGGGGCTGCGGGCAGTTTCTCCATGGGCGAGGCAGTGGGTGCGTTCATGGTGTGTTCTTTACTGGTCATTTTGGTGGGCGCCACCAGAGGCCTCGAACGTGTAGCTGATCGCATTCCCATGGAAATCGCCTCTGCCCTTTTGGCTGGGGTGTTGGCCCGTTTTGGCATCCAGGCCTTTGCTGCTGCGCAAACGGCGCTGCCTCTGGTGCTGCTGATGGTAGGCGCGTATCTGGTGGCCCGCCGCATGGCTGCCCGCTATGCGGTGGTCGTCACCTTGGTGGTGGGCATCCTGTGGGTGCTGATAACGGGGCAGATGGCTTGGTCCATGGAGCCCGTACGCTTGGCCATGCCAGTGTTTGTGGCGCCACAGTGGAGTGTGTCCGCCATTGTCAGTTTGGCGATCCCCCTGTTTGTGGTGACGATGGCCTCTCAGAATCTGCCGGGCATGGCTGTCATCCGCGCATCAGGGTATGAGCTTCCGGTGTCTCGGTTGATCACGATGACGGGGTGGGCTTCGCTGGTGCTTGCACCCTTTGGCGCGTTCGCGTTGAACTTCAGCGCCATAACCGCAGCGATCTGCATGGGGCCCGAAGCCCACGAAGATCGGAGCAAGCGATACACCGCAGCGGCGTCCTGCGGTGCTATCTATATAGTGATCGGGCTGTTTGGCGCTTTGGTCACTGGGCTGCTGACTTCTTTTCCAAAGGAGTTGGTGGTCGCCATTGCCGGAATCGCGTTGTTGAGCACCATTGGCAATGGTTTGGCTTCCGCCCTACGTGACGAAAGACACCGTGAGCCAGCGCTGATCACTTTCTTGGTCACGCTCAGCGGAATCACGTTGATGGACATTGGCTCTGCCTTCTGGGGAGTGGTCGCCGGCAGCCTTGCTTTATTTGTGCAACAGTACAAGCAATCACGTTCCGCTCTGCCTCGTTAATGACCTGGCGTCATCGTGGATGCTGCGCGTGTGCATGCGCCCGTTTTCGAAGGCGCCACACAATCCTGTGCAGCTCTGCACACTCACCGTACACACACCATGCAAATTCTGTTCATTGCCGATCCTCTTGAGAGCTTCAAGATCTACAAAGACACCACCTTCGCCATGATGCGTGAGGCGCAGCGGCGCGGTCACACCCTTGCAGTGTGCGAGCCCAGGCATGTGAGCTGGGTGCGTGGTGGTCAAGTCTCGGCCCAGGTCCGACACATTACTTTGACGGGCGAGACGGACTCATGGTTTGCAGTGCAGTCCGAGAGCATCGCAGCGCTGGCCGGATTTGACGCGGTGCTCATGCGCAAAGACCCGCCTTTTGACAGTGAGTATTTCTACGCGACGCACATGCTGGAGCAGGCAGAGCGTGAAGGAGCACGGGTTTTTAATAAACCCCGTGCTTTGCGTGATCACCCCGAAAAGCTGGCGATCATGGAGTTCCCGCAGTTCATCGGGCCCACCCTCGTCACCAGGGATGCCGCAGAAATCAAGAAATTCCACGCGGAACACCGCGACATCATTTTGAAACCGCTTGACGGCATGGGTGGCATGGGGATATTCAGGGTTCGCGAAGACGGGCTGAACTTGGGCAGCATCATCGAGACGCTGAATCGTGACGGTGCGCAGAGCGTCATGGTCCAAAAATTCCTCCCGGCGATTGCCGAGGGCGACAAGCGCGTCCTCATCGTCGGTGGCAAGCCCGTGCCATTCTGCTTGGCGCGCATTCCCCAGGGCGGCGAGGTTCGGGGTAATTTGGCTGCAGGCGGCAAGGGTGTGGCCCAGCCGCTGTCTGCGAGGGATCTGGAGATCGCTGAGTCGCTGGGGCCCATTCTTTTGGAGCGCGGCCTGCTGCTGGCTGGGGTGGATGTGATTGGTGACAGTGTGACGGAGATCAACGTGACCAGTCCGACGTGTTTTCAAGAGATCTTTGATCAGACCGGCTGCGATGTCGCGAGCCTCTTCATAGACGCGCTGGAGGCGGCCGTAAATTCATAAAAGCTCAGTTTCTTGCATTTGGCCCAAAATCTCTGCTATGATCGGGGGCTTCGCTGCACAGAGGGCATGTTTCTAGGTGCGGCGGGGTTGGTTGAAGAAG
>NZ_CAXIAK010000045.1:0-26349 GCF_964021665.1 uncultured Acidovorax sp. | reverse complement strand
GCCGGGCCGACCAGACCACCAAGGTGCGCGGCATGTTCGTGCACCCCGGTCAGGTGGCCGCCATCGCCAAGCGCTTTCCGCAGGTGCAGCGCGCGCGGCTGGTGGTCAGCGGCGAAATGGCCAACGACCAGATGGTGCTGCGGGTGGAAACCACCGAAACGGCCGAGGGCCTGGCCCACCAGTTGGGCGACGCCATCCGCGAAGTGACCAAGCTGCGCGGCGATGTGGAAATGGTGCCGCCCGGCACCCTGCCCAACGATGGCAAGGTGATTGAAGACGCTCGCAGCTACCGCTAACTGCGAGTGGTGTGGCAGCGCATACCCCGCCAGCGCTGTTGATTTGCCACAAATATCGGGCACCTGAAGCGATGCCCGGCGGTCTCTATACGCCCGTCTGCATCAGGGATAACCCGTGCACACGCTATCAAATAAATAGCTGCCAGCGCTTGACACAAAAGCGCTGCAGCTATTTTTCGTTAAAGACATTACAGCGTGGCGGCTACGTACAACCCGCATTACCCAGAAAAAACGTCCTCGTTATCATCGCGCCGTCAATCAAAGGAGCATCCATGAAAACATTGCTGAAACTCTCGCTGGCCGCCACTGCCGTTATCACAGCCTTTGGTGCGCAAGCGCAAGAGTTCCCGTCCAAAGACAAGACGGTGACCCTGGTCGTGCCCTATGCCGCGGGCGGCCCCACAGACCGCGTGGCCCGCGACCTGGCCGAAGCACTGCGCAAGCCCCTGGGCGGCGTGAGCGTGGTGGTGGACAACGCGGCAGGTGCAGGCAGCACCATCGGCACCGCCAAGGCTGCACGCGCCGCGCCCGACGGCTACACCCTGCTGCTCAACCACATCAGCATGTCCACCATGCCCACGATGTACCGCAAGCTGGCCTTCAACGTGGTGAACGACTTTGAATACCTGGGCATCATCAACGACGTACCCATGACGCTGATCGCCAAGCCCAGCATGGCGGCCAACAACTACAAGGAACTGTCCACCTGGATCAACCAGAACAAGGGCAAGATCAACCTGGGCAATGCCGGCCTGGGCTCTGCATCGCACCTGTGCGGCCTGATGTTCCAAAGCGCCCTGCAGGTGGACATGACCCCCGTGCCCTACAAGGGCACCGCCCCCGCCATTACTGACCTGATCGGCGGCCAGATCGACCTGCTGTGCGACCAGACCACCAACACCACCAGCCAGATCGAAGGCAAGAAGGTCAAAGCCTACGCCGTGACCACCACCAAGCGCCTCACCACGCCTGCGCTCAAAGACCTGCCCACGCTGGCCGAGTCCGGTTTGAAGGACTTCAATGTGACCATCTGGCACGGCGTGTACGCCCCCAAGGGCACACCGGCTGACGTGCTCAAGAAGCTGAACGAGGCCATCAAGGCTGCGCTGAAGGACCCCGAGTTCATCAAGAAGCAAGAAGGCCTGGGCGCCGTGGTAGCCACCGACAAGCGCATCGAGCCTGCCGAGCACAAGAAGTTTGTGCAGTCTGAAATCGACAAGTGGGGCGCTGTGATCAAGGCCGCCGGCACCTACGCCGACTAAGCTCTGTGATGGGCAGGAATTGCCCGAGCCACACCAGCCACCGCGCCCCCCGGCCCGGTGGCTTTTTTCATGGGTTGGCGGCCGCGTGTTCGGGTAATCCATCTGCCCTTGCAGCACCCGCGCGCGTAGAACTGAGGGCACAAGGTATCGCACACGCAACGCCCCAGATTCGAGAAGGAATGGCCCCATGACATCGCAGCACCACTTCCACACCCCCGCCAGCTCCCGTGCACAAATCCAGGCCCGCAGCCAGGCACGCAGCCGCCGCAAGGCCTTGGCGTTGGGCCTCACCGTCACGGCCATGGGCGCCATGGCGCTGGCTGCAGCTGCTGCCCTGCTGGCACCGGGCAACGCGCATGCACAAGCCGCAGGCTGGCCCACTAAGCCGGTGCGCATCGTGGTGCCGTTCGCACCCGGCGGCACCACCGACATCCTGGCGCGCGCCATGGCGCCCGAGCTGAGCCGTGCGTTCGGCCAGCAGTTCATCGTGGACAACCGCGCAGGCGCGGGCGGCAACGTGGGGGCTGAAGTAGTGGCCAAGTCGCCCGCTGATGGCTACACGCTGCTCATGGGCACCGTGGGCACGCACGGCATCAACCGCGCGCTGTACGCCAAGCTGCCTTACGACCCAATCAAGGACTTCGCACCCATCACTCTGGTGGCCGCTGTGCCCAACGTGATGGTGATGAATCCCGACAAGGCCAAGGCCCTGGGCGTGACCAATGTGCAGGAGTTCATCAAGGCGGCCAAGGCCAACCCCGGCAAGCTGAACATGGCCTCCAGCGGCAACGGCACCTCCATCCACCTGGCGGGGGAGCTGTTCAAGAGCATGACGGGCACCTTCATGCTGCACCTGCCCTACCGTGGCTCGGGCCCGGCGCTGATGGACATGGTGGCGGGCAATGCCGATGTGATGTTTGACAACCTGCCTTCGTCCATGGCGCAGATCAAGGCAGGCAAGCTGGTGGCCCTGGCCGTGACCAGCAGCCAGCGCTCTACCGCGCTGCCCGATGTGCCCACAGTGGAACAAGCCGGTGGCCCTGCCCTCAAGGGCTATGAAGCCAGTTCCTGGTTTGGCCTGCTGGCCCCGGCCGGAACGCCCGCAGACATCGTCAACCGCATTCAGCAAGAAACGGCCAAGGCATTGGCCAGCCCGGCGGTAAAAGAGCGGCTGATGGCCCAGGGTGCCATTCCTGGCGGAAACACACCGGCAGAGTTTGCGCGCCACATCGACAACGAACACCAGAAATGGGCCGGGGTGGTGAAAGCCTCCGGCGCGAAGGTCGATTGATATTTGGCTGACGCCGCCCTCAGCATCAGGGCGCGTCAGCCACTAAACACCCCACACCACGTCGCAGCCCTCTTGCTGGCTGCGGCGAAGCAGGTTGATGAAAGGCGTGGCGCGCTGGCGCAGGTGGACGGTGTCGTTGGGTTCGTCGTCAGCCGGGTTCGCATCGGCAGAACCCGCCTCTTGCTGAGCAGCTGCCTGGGCAGCGCGCAGGCGGGCTTCATCACGGGCCACGGCGGCCTCCAGCGCGGCCAGGGCGGCGGGGATTTGCGCCGCTGTCACGATGCCGGTGGGGCCCGGCGTCTTGCCGATGATTTCCAGGATTTGCCGGCCTTGCGGCTCCAGCAGGATGAGGTCCGCCGCAGCACGGGATTTGAATTTGTACAACATGGCGCAGAACTCCGAATGGCGGGTTGCTCGGTGAGGCAACCGAAGCATTAGCTTAACCGCCTCTGCGCGGGAGCGTGTCAGCGTATACCGATCAACGCCCTAGGAGCCAGACAAATACACTCTGATTCAATTTTGATTCAAAAGCGCCTTCAGGGAGCCTCTGCACGAATCACCGCGCCGTGTGCATCTGCGGACTCGAGCGGTCTGCGGCGTTGCAAATGCTCGCAATAGCTGCGGCTATTGCTGCGCTTTGCGCCTTGCAGCCCATCCCGATCCGCAGCGCACACTTTCCGCTCAATTCGTGCAGAGGATCCCTAGGGCTTATCCATCAAGCGCTAGCAGCTATATTTTCAATAGCATCAACCCTGCTCCTGGCAGCCCGTGGGCGCCCAGGCAGCCCTCAAGCGGGGCAGCACGCGGCGCTGCCACCAGCCCAGCACCATGGGCCCGTAGAGGATGCAGCCCAGCGCGCCAGCAATCAGCGGCAAGGCCGCAAACACCCAGCCGGTGAGCAGCTCGCCCCCCAGCGCCACGCCCACCAACAGGGCCACGGCCGGGTTCACAAACGAATAGCTGCCCGCCAGCGCGGCCGTGGTGTTTTGCAGCAGCCACAGGTAGGCATTGAGGGCCACCATGGTGCCAAACACCAGCAGGTAGAGCCAGGCGGCCCACGACTTGGCGCTGATCTGCGACAGCGTGGGCACGGGCTCCACGCACAGCGCCACCACCAGCCCCATCGCCCCGCCCACAAACCACTGGGCCGCCGCAGCCATGGTGGGCGCGGGCAGCGAGAGCTTGCGCGAGGCGTAGGAGCCCAGGCTCCAGCACAGGGGCGCGGCAAAAGCCAGCAATGCGCCCACCCAGGTGGCAGAGAAGTCACCCTCCATCGCCAGCAACAGCGCGCCCACCACGCCCAGGCCCAGGCCGATCCAGCTCGTCAGGGGCACACGCTCGCCACCCCAGCGCGTCCACAGCGCCAGCCACATGGGCATGGTGGTGACCACCGTGGCCATCAAGCCCGAGCCAATGCCCAGCTTCTGCGCAAAGCCGATGAAGTTCATCGCCAAAAACACCATCAGCCCGCCCACCAGCGCCGAGTTGCGCCACTGCAGCGCCGTGGGCAGTGCGTGGCCCTGCGCCAAGGCAATGAGCAGCATGACCACGCCCGCGCACAGAAAGCGCACCGCGTTCATCAACAACGGAGGCATGGTCTGCAGGGCGATGCTGGTGGCGAAATACGTGGTGCCCCACACCACGTAAACCAGCAGCAGGGCCGTGGCAACCGCCCAGGAGCCACGGGAACGCGCTTGCACATTGAAATTTGCCGGCATATTCTTCACCTTACCGAATAATTTATGGAAACCTTGAGGTTTTCGGAATTTTTACCAAAAACAGGCGCCAATGCAAGCAAATATTCAGACAGATGACATCGACGCCAGAATTATTTCGGCCCTGGGGGCTGATGGCCGACGTTCATACGCCGATGTGGGGGCCGAGGTGGGCCTGTCCACTGCAGCGGTGCACGAGCGGGTGAAGAAGATGCTGGACAAGGGCGTGATCCGCCGCTTCTCGATCAGCGTGGACCCGGAGCGCGTGGGCTTGAACTTCACGGCGTTTGTGGCCATCCGCAACGACGGCGGCATCCACTGCCGCGACGTAGCGCCCCGGCTGCGGGCCATGCCGCAGGTGGAAGAGCTGCACAGCGTGGCGGGGGAGTACGACTTCCTGGCCAAGATCCGCACCACGCACGCGCGGGCGCTGGAAGACGTGATCTACGAAATCAAGGCCATTGCCGGTGTGGCCCGCACCACCAGCACCGTGGTGCTCAACACCGAATTTGAAGACCGGCCCCTCGACCTGTCCTGGGTGAATGCGGCCAAGGCCGACTGAGAATGAGACTGGGCTGGTGAGTTGGCGCCGCGCCTGCAGGCACGGCGCATTCACCATCAGGCGACAGCAGAGGGTGCAAAAGCCCTGGGCATGTCCTGCTGCACGGGCAGCGGCGGCATCACCCCACGCGCCAGTGCGCGCGTGATGGCAAGGTAATGGGCCAATGGGGGTGTGGCTAGCCCCGGCACTTTGGCCAGGTCGTCGTATCGGCGCAGACGAATCGCCTCCTGGGCAAACGGCTGGCTGGCAAAACGCTGGGCATCGGCCACGGTGAAGGCCCCGCCCTGCAGCACCAGGCTGTGTTGCGAAGCGGGCGACAGGGTTTCCCAATAGCCGGGCTGCATGGTGCACAGGTAGCGCTTGGCATCCACATGCAGGCGAATGGGCTCCAGCACCGCATCAGGCAACAGGCCACGCAGGAACGGCAGGGCCACGTACTGGTGCAGGTCATCCTGCTCGGCAGTGTCACCCCCTGGGGCCAGCAGATGACCCAGGTCGTGCAGCAACGCAGCGGCCACGGTGGCAGGCGTCTCGCCCGCCTGCTCTGCCAGCTGGGCGCATTGCAGGGCGTGCTCCAGTTGGCTCACCGCCTCGCGACCATACTGGTGAAAGCCACGGGTGGACAGCAGATGCTCGATGTCGTCAAAGCTGAGTGCCATGCAAGCCTCCGGTCAGATCAATGCCTTGCGGATGCGGGCCGAGACCACATCAATCGCACTCACGGTGACAACGATGATGAGCATCACCGCGCAGGTCTCGGCGTACTGGAAACCGCGGATGATTTCCCACAGCACCACACCAATGCCGCCTGCGCCCACCATGCCCACGACCGAGGCCGAACGCACGTTGGCCTCAAAGCGGTACAGCGTGTATGAAATCCACAGCGGCATGACCTGCGGGATCACGCCGTAGATGATTTCGTGCAGGGCGCTGGCACCAGTGGAGCGGATGCCCTCCACCGGTTGCGGGTCAATGGCCTCCACGGCTTCGGAAAACAGCTTGGCCAGCGTGCCCGAATTGTGAATCCACAGCGCCAGAACGCCTGCAAACGGGCCCAGGCCCACGGCCACCACGAACAGCATGGCGAACACCATTTCGTTGATGGCGCGAAACGCATCGAGCACCCGGCGCACGGGCTGGTAGACCCACCATGGAACGATGTTGGACGAAGCCAGCAGCGCCAGCGGCACCGCCGTGATGACGGCCAGCGCCGTGCCCCACAGGGCAATCTGCAGCGTGACCAGCATCTCCTGCACGTACAGCTGCCACTGGCCAAAGTTGGGCGGAAAGAACTCCGCCGCATAGCGGGCCATGTTGCCCGAGTCGTTCAGCAAGTCCAGCGGGCGCATGTCTGCGCCCTTCCAGGACGCAGCCAGCAGCACCAGCAGAACACCCCAGGAGAAGTACCAGACCAGGCTGCGCTTAGGCGCTGGGGTGCTGGCCAGTGCGGCCAACGAGGGATTCATTGCAGAGGACATGGGAATACCGGGCAACAACAGACGGGCGATTTACTTCAGGGATGCCAGTTGCTGGTCGATTTCGGCCAGGCGGCTTTTCTTGTCGGCATCGGCCAGGGTGGCATCGGCCTCGATCTTGTTGCGCTTGCCGAACAGGTCGAGTTGGCGGATCGGCGTGAGCTGCGCATTGGTCGATGGCTTGAAGCCAGCGAGCTTGGAGATCTTCATCACGATGCCCTTCTCGCGGGCATCGGTCTTGGCGTAGTTGTAGAAGAAGTCGCGGATCTTGGCCTTGGTGGCTTCAGGCATTTCCTTGTTCAGCACCAGGGGGTCCAGCGGGATGAGGGGCGAAGTCCAGACGATCTTGATGTCCTTGAACTTCTCAGGCTGGCGTTCCTTGATCTTGTCGAGGTTTTCGCTGTTGTTGGTGGCCACATCGACCTGCTTGTTGGCCACGGCCAGGGCGTTGGTCTCGTGGTTGGCGCTGCGCACGATCTTGAAATGCGTCTTCACGTCGATCTTGTTCTGGGCGAAGGCGTAGTAGCCGGGCACCAGGAAGCCCGAGGTGGAGTTGGGATCGCCATTGCCAAAGCTCAGCGACTTGCCGTTCTTGAGCACGTCGTCCAGCGTGGCCAGGGGGCTGTCCTTGTGCACAATCAGGTGCGAGTAGTAGCCCTGTGTGCCATCAGCATTGACCATCTGCGCAAACACTTCGCCGTTGGCACGGTCCACGGCTTCCATGGCCGACTTGTTGCCCAGCCAGGCCACCTGCACCTTGTTGAAGCGCATGCCTTCGATGATGCCGGCATAGTCCGGTGCGAAGAACGCCTTGATCTTCAGACCGGTCTGCTTGGCCATGTCGTCCAGCAGGGGCTGCCAGTCGGCCTTGAGGTTTTGCGTGGCTTCGGTGGAGATGATGCCGAAGTTGACATCCTGGGCGTTGGCGGCGGACAGACCCAGACCCAGCGCCATGGCGGCGCACAGTTGCTTGAACATGGAAGACTCCTGAAAAGGACGTGAAAACAAACGGGAGAAAAACGCGTGCGGGCAGCGCTCAGGCGGCCTGCACCATGGCAGGCGACCACTGGGGCGCTTGCGCGGGTGTTGCGATGGGGGCCACCGGATGGATCGACGGCACGGCCGTGGCGGTGTCTGCCAGGATTTCGTCGGCATGCACGCCGTACAGGCTGCGCAGCAAAGCGGGGGTGAGGGCCGCCGAAGGGCCGTCGTACACCACCTGGCCCTGGTGCAGCGCCACCACGCGGGGGCAGTAACGCACGGCCATGTCCACCTGGTGCAGCGACACGATCACCGTGCAGCCATCTTCGCGATTGATGCGCGCCAGGATCTCCATGACCTTGCGCGAGGATTCGGGGTCCAGCGAGGCGATGGGCTCATCGGCCAGCACCACCTTGGCGCCCTGCACCAGCGTGCGGGCAATGGCTGCGCGCTGCTGCTGGCCACCCGACAGAGTGGACGCACGCTGCGCATGGCATTCGGCAATACCCACACGGCCCAGAGCTTCCAGCGCCAGGGCACGCTCATGCGGCTTGAACATGCGCAGCCAGCCGCGCCACCAGGGCGTGCGGTGCAGCATACCCACCAGCACATTCATGAGCACGGGCAGGCGGTCCACCAAGTTGAACTGCTGGAAGACAAAGCCCACCTGCGAACGCACCGAGCGGACGTTGCTGTGGATACGGCCCGCACGCTGTACGCAGCGGCCGTCCACTTCGATGAGCGACTCGCTGGAGGCATCAGCCACCGCCAGGCCCGCCACATGGCGCAGCAAGGTGGACTTGCCTGAGCCCGAGGCCCCGATCAACGCCACCATTTCACCGGGCTGCACCGTGAGGTTGATGTCACGCAAAGCGTGCTTTCCGTTGGCGAAATGCTTGTTCAGTTGCTGAATGTGCAGGGCTGCGGGCATGAATGGTCTCCTCAGAGGCTGAAGTCGTCTAGACAACCAAAGTGTGGTTGCAGCGCATGACAGTGCTTTGACAGTTGGAAGAAATTTGGGTGTCAAACCAGAGCGCTTACAAGACGCGCTGCCCCTCGCGCCACACGCCCCGCACCACGGCCTGGTGGCCGCCGCAGGGCAGTTCGGCCATGTGCACCTGCACCAGGTCGGCACGCAATCCGGTGGCCAGCTCACCCCTGTCTGCCATGCCAGAGGCACGTGCCGGGTTGCGGGTGACGGTGGCCACGGCCTGCGGCAACGTGAGCACCTCGTCCTGCACCAGCCGCATCACGGCGCTGAGCAGGCTGCCCGGCACGTAGTCGGAAGAAAGGATGTCCAGTAAGCCTGCGCGCGCCAGATCGGCCGCCGCCACATTGCCGGAATGCGAGCCGCCCCGCACCACGTTGGGCCCACCCATCACGGTGAGCAAGCCGCGCCCGTGCGCCGCGCGTGCCGCCGCCATGGTGGTGGGAAACTCCGACATCGCAGCCCCCTCGGCATGGGCCTGCTCCACGTGCGCCACCGTGGTGTCGTCGTGGCTGGCCAGCGAGATGCCGTGCGTGCGGCAGTAATCGACAAAGTAGGCACGGTGCGGCTCGGCGTATTGGGCTTGCAGCGTGGCTGCGTGCTGCACCTGGCGCTCGAACTTCTCCTGGCTCCAGCCCTTCTTGCCGGTGTAGTAGGTGCGCGCCTGCTCAATGTCTTCCCACTGGCGCTGACCCGGGGTGTGGTCCATGAGCGAGATCAGCGACAGACGCGGGTGGCCGTGGAAGGGCTCAAACAGGTCGATGGTATTGGGCGCAGGCAGCTCGCAGCGCACATGCAGGTGGTGGTCCGCACGCAGCAGGTTGCGCTCGGTGCAGGTGTCGATGGTGTCGAGCACGCGGTTCCAGGCGCTGCCGCGCAGGCTGTCGGCATCGGCCTCGCCCACTCCCAGGGCGTCCAGTACAGTGGTGATGCCCGCCGCCGCAATCTCGGCATCATGTGCCAGCAGGGCGGGCATCTCGGCCCACTGCACCTTGGGGCGGGGCATGAGATGGCGCTCGAAGTTGTCGGTGTGCACTTCCACCAGCCCAGGCAGCAGATAGTCGCCACCCAGGTCAATGCCTTGCAGCGCCGATGTGGCGCCACTGTCCAGCGCAGCGATGCGGCCATCGGCCACCTGAAGGCTACCCTGCACCACCTCGCCAGGCAACACCATGCGGGCGTTCTTGAAGACCATGGCGCTCATGCGGCACCTCCGCGAAAGTCGCCCACGTTCACACGGCGGGTGGCCACCGCAGCACCGACATGTGCGTCGTGAAAGATACCCACCAGCGCGGCGCCACGGGCCACGGCTTCGCGGATCAGGCCAATCACCGTTTCGGTGTTGGCGGCATCAAGCGACGCGGTGGGCTCGTCCAGCAGCAACAGGGGCTTGGGCTTGATCATGTTGCGCGCAATGTTGATGCGCTGCTGCTCTCCCCCCGAGAAGGTGGCAGGCGGCAGGTGCCACAGCCGCTCAGGAATGCGCAGGCGCACCAGCCACTGGCGGGCTTGCTCGCGTGCGGCTTCCAGCGCCGCCGGGTCATCGCCCGCATCCTCTGCCAGCGGTTCTGCCACCACATCCAGGGCCGACACGCGGGGGATGACGCGCAGGAACTGGCTCACATAGCCCACGGTATCGCGCCGCAGCTGCACCAGCTCGCGCGGGGTGGCCTGGGTCACATCGACCAGCGCACCACTGGCAGAGCGCACCGTGATGCTGCCCGCGTTGGCGCGGTAGTTGGCATAGACCATCTTGAGCAGCGTGCTCTTGCCCATGCCGGAGGGGCCGTCCAGCACCACGCATTCGCCAGGCTGCACGCGCAGGTTCACCTGCTCCAGCACGGGCAGCTCAACGCCATTTTGGTGGTGCAGGGTGAAGCGCTTGGCAACGCCTTCCATCTGCAGGATGGGTGCATCGATCAGGGTGTTCATGGCTGGAGTACCGAAGAGACTAGAAGCTGGGTATAGGGGTGTTGTGGGTCGTCGAGCACCTGGTCGGTCAGGCCCGACTCCACCACGCGACCACGCTGCATGACCACCATGCGGTGCGCCAGCAGGCGTGCCACGGCCAGGTCGTGCGTGACGATGATGGCAGCCAGTTGCATCTGCCGCGTGAGCTGGCGCAGCATGTCCAGCAGGCGTGCCTGCACCGAGACATCAAGGCCCGACGTGGGCTCGTCCATGAACACCAGACGCGGCTGGGTGACCAGGTTGCGGGCAATCTGCAAGCGCTGACGCATGCCGCCCGAGAAGGTGCGCGGTGCATCGTCAATGCGGGCTGCATCGATCTCCACGCGCTGCAGCCACTCCATCGCGGTGGAGCGCAACTTGCCGTAATGGCGCTCGCCCAGGCCCATGAGGCGCTCGCCCACATTGGCCCCGGCCGATACGTCCATGCGCAGGCCATCCGCCGCGTTCTGGTGCACAAAGCCCCAGTCGGTGCGGGCCAGCAAGCGCTGCTGTGCTTCGCTCATGGCGTACACGTCCTGCAGCTCGCCATTGCGCTGGCGAAACTGAACGGTGCCTTCATCCGGGGCGCTGCGCGCCGCAATCGCATTGAGCAGCGTGGACTTGCCGGAGCCGGACTCGCCCACCACGGCAAGCACCTCACCAGGCCACAGGTCAAAGGACGCGCCTTGCAGCGCCACGCGGTCGCCATAGCGCTTGCCAACGTTGCGCACGCTCAGCAGCGGCGCGGGGGAATGTGCGGTGTTCATGTCAGGGTGTCCACAACGAAACTGAGGCCGTGCTGTGCAAAGCCCAGCGATTCATAAAAGGCATGTGCGCCCTTGCGGCGCAGGTTGGACGACAGCGCAAGCTTGTAGCAGCCCGCCTCACGGGCTTGCTGCATGGCGTGGGCCATCATCTGGCGGCCAATGCCCATGCCCTGCTGACCTGCAGCCACCACCACGTCTTCGACGATGGCCGAGGGCGCCCCACGGTGGGCCAGGTTGTGCATGACGAGCAAGGCGTAGGTGCCCACCACCGCGTCCTTTTGGGCGGTATCGCATGCCACCCACAGGCGGTAGCTGGGGTAACGGGCAAACTGCGCCCACACGGTTTGCGCCTCTTCGAGGGTGAGGACGTCGGCAGGGCTGTCTTCAATGGCTGAGTACAGCGCGAGTACGCTCTCCAGATCGGACTTCCCTGCCTCGCGGATATGCACCGTACTCATGCACCAGCCCCCTTGGCATCAGCAGCCTCGGCTTGCTGGGCCTGGCGCTCCTGGCAATAGTCGGAGTCCGAGCACACATGCATCCGCGTGCCCTGGTCGTCGGTGATGACTTCATCCAGAAAGCTGTCGGTGGCACCGCACAGCGCGCAGGCGGCATCCCAGCGCTGCACCTCAAAGGGGTGGTCTTCAAAGCCCAGACTCTCCACCGGCGTGTACGGCGGCACCGCGTAGATGCGCTTTTCCCGGCCTGCACCAAACAGCTGCAGCGCAGGGTTCATGTGCATCTTGGGGTTGTCGAACTTCGGAATGGGCGACGGCGCCATCACGTACCGGCCATTGACCAGCACAGGGTAGTCATACGTGGTGGCGATGTGGCCGTAGCGGGCGATGTCCTCGTACAGCTTCACATGCATCAGCCCGTACTCAGCCAGGCCGTGCAGGGTGCGCGTTTCGGTCTCACGCGGCTCCAGGCGCTGCATGGGCTCGGGCACCGGCACTTGGTAAACGATGACCTGGCCTTCGGCCAGCGGCGTTTCTGGGATGCGGTGGCGCGTCTGGATCAGCGTGGCCTCGCGGGTGCGGGTGGTGGTGGCCACGGCCGTGGTGCGCTCGAAGAAGCGGCGGATGTTGACGGCATTGACCGTGTCGTCCGAGCCCTGGTCAATGACCTTGAGGCAGTCCTGCGGGCCGATGATGGAGGCCGTGACCTGGATACCACCGGTGCCCCAGCCGTAGGGCAGCGGCATTTCGCGCGATCCAAACGGCACTTGGTAGCCGGGGATGGCCACGGCCTTGAGGATGGCCCGGCGGATCATGCGCTTGGTGCGCTCGTCCAGGTAGGCAAAGTTGAAATGACCATCCACCGGCGCAGCGTCGGTGGGCAGGCCCATCACGGCGGTTTCCATCGGTGCGTTCATGCAGCGTCTCCCTGTTCGGCGGTGGTGGCTGGGGCGGCGTTGCGCATCTTGCGCACCAGCTCCAGTTCGGACTGAAAGTCCACGTAGTGCGGCAGCTTCAGGTGCTGCACGAAGCCCGAGGCTTCCAGGCTGTCGCTGTGGCCCAACACAAATTCCTGCATCTGCGCGGGGGACTCCACCGGCTCACCCAATTCGTCGGCCCGCAGCGCCCGATCCACCAGGCTCATGGCCATGGCCTTGCGCTCGCTGTGGCCAAACGCCAGGCCGTAGCCGCGCGTGAACTGCGGTGGCTGGATCTTGCTGCCGGCAAACTGGTTCACCATCTCGCACTCGGTGATTTCGATGTCGCCGATGTCGATGGCAAATCCAAGTTCTTCCGGCTCGATCTGTACCGCCACGGTGCCCAGG
The DNA here is from genome assembly GCF_964021665.1 of uncultured Acidovorax sp. Lineage (NCBI taxonomy): Bacteria > Pseudomonadati > Pseudomonadota > Betaproteobacteria > Burkholderiales > Comamonadaceae > Acidovorax > uncultured Acidovorax sp. The sequence goes on along the minus strand of NZ_CAXIAK010000045.1, from coordinate 13,279 downwards.
CGCACCTCGCCGACGAAGGGATGCGAGTGCGAATAACCGCGCTGCGTGGAGTACGCCATGGCCAGCAGAAAACCTTCGTCGCCGCGCGCCAGGTTCTGCAGGCGCGTGGCGCGGTCGGCCGGAAAGCGAAGCGGTTCACGCGTCAGGTCGGTCGGTGCCGGGTCGCCCGGTGGCACGGGGCGTGTTTCGATCAGGCCTTCCTGGTTGAGCAAGTCGACCACGCGCGGTGTGGAACCGGGCTGCGGCGCGGGGGCACCGGCGCTTATGCGCACCTCAGGCTGGCGGCCTTCGGCCAGCAGGGTGAAATCCAGCAGGCGCTGCGTGTAGTCGTAGGTGGGGCCCAATACCTGCCCGCCCGGCAGATCCTTGAAGGTGGCCGAGATACGGCGGTCCAGCGCCATGCGGCTGGTGTCCAGCGGGCAGGTGGTGCCCAGGCGCGGCAGCGTGGCGCGGTAAGCGCGCAGCAAAAAGATGGCTTCCACCAAGTCGCCCGCGGCCTGCTTGATGGCCAGCGCGGCCAGCTCGGGGTCGTACACCGAGCCTTCGGTCATCACCCGATCTACCGCCAGCTTGAGCTGCTGGCGGATTTGGGCCACCGAGAGTTCAGGCAACGCGGCATCGCCCCGGCGCTGTTCGGCCAGCAGGCGGTAGCTGTTGAGAATGGCGGCTTCTCCGCCCTTGACGGCTACGTACATGGATCAGGCCTCCTGGGGCTGCGGCTCAGCCACCGCGTTGACGATGCGGGTGGTGCGCGGCAGGCCCACGATGTGGGTGGGCGTGCCGAGCAGCACATCCACCCCCTTGGGGAAGCCGGCATGGTTCTGGACCCATGCGTGCAGGAAACCCGTGGGCAGCCCCTGCACGCCCAGCGCCGCCGTGCGCTCAATGCCGGGGCCTGTCAATTGCCAGGCGCCTTCGTCCGCAGCGCCCTCTTCGGCGCTGGCCACATCCACCACGCAGGTGGCAGACTGATCCGGGTAAATGTCCGAACCCTGGGCCAGGCTGCTGAGCTCGGGGATGGCATCGCCCTCCCCCACCCAGACAAACCGCGCATCGCCAGCCTGACTGACCAGCGTGCAGCCAGTGTGAAAGCGCAGCCAGGCACCTGCTTCGCTGGCTTCCAGGCGGGGCGAGAGCCACAGCGTGCAATCGCTGTCGAGCAGTGCCAGCAGCGCGGCGGCGGATGCCGCGTGGCCTGCGGCGGGCGTTTGCGCGTCATGCACTACCGCCACGCGGCGGCCAGGGTGCGACAGCGCCTGCAACACGGCGCGAAAAACCGACTGGCTGCCGAACGCCTCGTTCGAAAAGCCTGCGCCCAAAGACGCCAAAGTGGGGGTGCTCATTCGTCGTCCTCGTCTGAATCAGAGCCGCTTTCACGGGCCACGGTGAAAAAGTCCACCTTGGTGCTGGCGGCACGCGCCTGGCGGGTGGCCTGCACACTGCGCAGGTGGCTGCGGATAGGCTCCAGCAGTTGCGCATCCAGCGCCGCTTGGCGGGCAGGGTTTTGCAGCAGGGCATCGGCCAGGGCCGCCAGGTGCACCTGGCGGTGCGAGCGGCCCAGCACATAGGCCACGCCTACGGTCGCTTCTGCGTCGGCTATCCCAGGTTGCGCCACACGCAAGGCGCAGCGGGTCACGGTGACTTCACCCAGGTTGAAACGCTCACCCGTGCCACCCGCACGGCCCTGCACCATCATCAGGCCGGTTTCGGGGGTGCGTAGCCAGCGTGCAGGGCGGTGCACTTCGTCGTGCAGCGCAGATTCGAGCAGGCCGAGCGGCGCCCGGGCCAGCAGCGCCATCCACTGCGCGCGCTCCAGCGGCCTGCCGGGGCCGGGGTTGTCAAAGGCTTGAAACATGAAAGTGGTAATCTGAAAGTTGTATAGACAAATCGAACAACTGGCGCCAGCTTAAAGAGCGCTCATGTAGGTTTCATGACAGCCAACGCACTCCCTTCAGGCCCCCTGCAACACACCGCAACGCCCACACGCCCTGCACGCGACAGCTTCTGGACGCGCATCGCCACCGAACTGGCAGACGCCATTGGCAGCGGCATCTATGCCCCTGGCGAGCGGCTGCCGTCCGAGCACGCGCTGGCTGAGCAGTTCGGCGTGAACCGCCACACCATCCGCCGCTCGCTGGCCAGCCTGTGCAGCCAGGGGCTGGTGCGCATCACCCAAGGCAGCGGCACCTATGTCGAAGATTTCGCGGTGGACCTGGTGCTGGGCAAGCGCACGCGCCACCAGCAGGGTCTGGCCCAGGCGGGCCTGCGCGGCAGCCTGGTCGTGCTGGGGGAAGAAACCGTGCGCGCCACGGCCGCCCTGGCCAAGGCACTGCAAGTGCCTGCGCGCAGCCCACTGTTGGCATTGCGCGTGCGGGGCGATGCCGAAGGCCAGCCGCTGCACCTGAGCGAGCGTTACTTTCCCCTGCCGCGCTTTGCCAACCTGGCCCAGGTGGTGCGCGAAACAGGCTCCATCACCGCAGGCTTTGCCGCCCATGGCGTGGCCGACTACACCCGGCGCGAGAGCCGCATCACCGCCGAGCTGCCCATCTCCGAAGTGGCAGCCCAGTTACGCCAGCCCGCCACGCGGCCCGTGCTGCTAGTGGAAAGCCTGAACGTGGATCCGAGCGGTAACCCCATCGAATGGGCGCGGGCCTGGTTTGCGGGCGACCGCGTGAAACTCACCATTGACCACCATGAACACTGAATCCGCCACCCCGCAGACAGCCACCACTGCCCACCGTTACGCGGTGTACTTCGCCCCCAGCCCCGGCACCCTGGGCTGGCTGGCCGGCAGCCACTGGCTGGGGCGCTGTGCAGCCCAGCTGCAGCCCCTGCCGCAACTGGACATCCATGGCGTGGCCTCTGCCGACCTTCAGCGCCTGACTGCAGCGCCGCGACGCTATGGCTGGCATGCCACGCTGAAGGCACCCTTTGCCCTGGCACCGGGCACCGACTGGTTTACGCTGCACCACGCCGTGCAGCAGGTGGCGCGCCGCCTGACGCCTTTCACCATGCCGCCCATGCAGGTGCAGCGCATTGACGACTTCCTGGCACTCGTGCCCATGCCATCGCACCCAGCCAACGCGGCCATTGACGCGGCTGCAGCCGCTTGCGTCACGCAGCTGCACCCTCTGTCGGCGCCGCTGTCCAGCAGCGAGCTGGCACGGCGCCGCGCTGCAGGCCTGACGGCACCGCAAGACGACTTGCTGCAACGCTGGGGCTACCCCTTTGTGCTGGAGGAGTTCCGCTTCCACATGTCGCTCACGGGGCCGTTGTCGCTGGTCGATGAAAACACGCAGGCCCTGGTGCTGGATGCAGCGCAGCAGTTCTTCTCAGACCTGCCCACGCTCCAGTTCAACCATCTGGCCCTGTTCGCAGAGCCCACGCCCGGTGCTGATTTCGTGCTACTGGACCATCTGGAGCTGGGCCAGTGAGCGCGCGCCTGGTCTATGTGATGGGCCCTTCGGGCGCGGGCAAGGACAGCCTGCTGGGCTGGCTGCGCCAACACCTACCCCCAACCAGCCCGCTGCACTGGGCACAGCGCACCATCAGCCGCCCACTGCAACAGTCCCACGCCCGTGGAACCGAACAATACGAAAGCGTGTGCCCGGCCACGTTTGCGGCGCTGCGCAGCGAGCAGGCCTTTGCATTGCACTGGGATGCGAACGGCCTGGGCTATGGCGTGCGCCATGCCCAACTGGCACCGCTGGCGCAGGGCCGCTGGGTGCTGGTGAATGGCTCGCGTGCCCACCTGCCGCAGGCGCTGGCCACCTTTGAGCACCTGCTGCCCGTGCACATCACAGCCAGCCCGGCGGTGCTGCGCGAGCGGTTGCTGGCGCGCGGGCGTGAAACACCTGACGAGGTGGAAGCCCGTGTGCAGCGCGCGCAGGCGTTTGAACCACCCAGGGGCTTAGCCCACATCGAAATCCACAACGACTCCACGCTGGAGAAGGCAGGACAGCAGTTGCTAGCCACCTTGCAACAGGCACCGGGCTGGCCGGCGTAGTGCGATTGCAGTGACTCCGATGGCACACTTTGCTCCCCCTGCCCCGCCCGTGCGTGGGGCTCAGAACCTGCTCCAACACCATGTCTGACATCACGATCTATCACAACCCCAAGTGCGGCACCTCGCGCAACACCCTGGCCATGATCCGCAACAGCGGCGCCGAGCCCCTGGTCATCGAATACCTCAAGACTCCCCCGGATCGCGCCACGCTGCAAGCGTTGATCGCGGCCACAGGCAAGCCCGTCATCGACGCCGTGCGCACCAAGGAAGCCCTGTTCACCGAACTGCAGCTGGGCGCACCGGGCGTGACCGATGCGCAGCTGATCGACGCCATGCTGGCGCACCCCATCCTCATCAACCGGCCCATCGTCGTCACCCCGCTGGGCACTCGGCTGTGCCGCCCCTCGGAGCTGGTGCTGGACATCCTGCCCGCACCGCAACAGGGCGCGTTCACCAAGGAAGATGGTGAGGTGGTGGTCAACGCACAGGGCCAGCGGGCCTGACCCAAGCAGCGCCCATCCGCAGGGGTGGGCCGCTTCACCAAGCACCTGCGATGGCAAACCCCTCCCAGCGCTGGACGGTCGCCCGTCTGGGCACGGCGCAGACCCTGTCCTGGGCCTCGTCGTACTACCTGCCGGCCATGCTGGCCGTGCCCATGGCACGCGACCTGGGGGTGACAGCACCCACCGTGTTTGCGGCGTTTTCGCTGGCACTCATCGTGTCTGCCCTGCTGGGGCCTTTGGCGGGGCATGCCATTGACCGGCACGGCGGCCGGCCGGTGCTGGTCAGCACCAACCTGCTGTTCGCCGCCAGCCTGGCGGCTATGGGCTTGGCGCAAGGGCCAGTGGGCCTTTTTGCCGCCTGGGTGCTGATGGGCGTTGCCATGGGCTCGGGCCTTTACGAAGCCGCCTTTGCCACGCTGGTGCGGCTGTATGGCAACGGCGCGCGAGGGGCCATCACGGGCATCACACTGATTGCCGGGTTTGCCAGCACCGTGGGCTGGCCTTTGTCGGCATGGATGGAAGTGCAATGGGGCTGGCGCGGCGCCTGCTTTGGCTGGGCGGCGTTGCATCTGCTGCTGGGCGTGCCGCTCAACGCGTGGCTGCCCAAGGCACCGGGGCCTGCAAATACCCTGCACAGCCAGAGCCCCACAGCCACTGCAGACCAGGCAACGCCCGCCTCCAGCGCACCACCCGCTGCAGTCCTGCGCGCCACGGTGCTGCTGTCTTTTGTGTTCGCCGTCACCTGGTTCACCAGCACGGCCATGGCTGCGCACTTGCCGCGCCTGCTGCAGGCCAGCGGCACATCGCTGCAAGCGGCCGTGGCCATGGCGGCGCTGGTGGGCCCCGCGCAGGTGTTAGCGCGCTTGCTGGAGTTTGGGCTGCTGCGTCGGCTGCATCCACTGCTGTCAGCACAACTGGCGGCGGCCGCCCACCCCGTGGGCGCTGCGCTGCTGGTGCTGCTGGGGTCGCCTGCTGCAGCCATGTTCACCGTGCTGCATGGCGCAGGCAACGGCATTCTGACCATTGCCAAAGGCACGCTGCCCCTGGCCCTGTTCGGGCCCGCCGGCTATGGCGCGCGGCAGGGGCTGATGATGGTGCCAGCCCGCGTGGCGCAGGCCTTTGCGCCGGTGCTGTTCGGCATGTTGCTTGATGGCGTGGGCGCTGCCGTTGTGTGGCTCACGGCCGGGCTGGGCGTTGCCGCACTGGCGGCACTGTGGGTGCTGCGGCCGCTGGCGCGGGCTTGATCAGCCGCGCGGCACCGCAAAGGCGGCGCGCGCCTGCAACGCTTTGGCACGGGCGTGGCAGCCTTCCAGATGGTCGTTGACCAGGCCCATGGCCTGCATGAAGGCATACACCGTGGTGGGGCCTACAAAGCTCCAGCCGCGCTTTTTCAGGTCTTTGGACAAGGCCACTGAAGCAGCGGTGGACGTGAGCGTGCGGGCGGCTTCAAGCGTCAGCACGGCGGGCCGGTCCGCCGCGCCGGGCTCGTACTGCCACACGTAGCGGGCCAGCGAGCCAAACTCGCGGCGCAGCTCCAGCACGCGGCGGGCGTTGTTGATGGTGGACTCGATCTTGCCCCGGTGGCGCACGATGGCGGCGTCCTGCACCAGCCGCTCAACATCGGCCTGGTCGAAGGCGGCCACCTGCTCGGCGTCGAACTGGGCAAACGCGGCGCGAAAGCCCTCGCGCTTGTTCAGAATGGTCAGCCAGCTCAGGCCCGACTGAAAGCCCTCCAGGCAGATTTTTTCGAACAAACGCCGGTCATCCGCCACCGGAAAGCCCCACTCGTGGTCGTGGTAGTGGCGGTACAGCGGGCTGGCCTTGCACCAGGCGCAGCGCGGGCAGGCGGCGTCATCCGCAAAAAGGCCCTGGGGCAAGGGGGCCGCGCTGTTGGGTGAAAGGGCTTCGTTCATGCGGCCATTCTAGGAAGGGGCCGCGCCACGCTGCTGACAACCCCGCCCACCCACCAGGACGCGCCATGTCGTACCCTTAGCACCTGTTCTGACACCATGCGCCCGCGTTTTCGCTTTTCCCGTTCCCGCTGTATCGCACTGGCCTGCGCGCTGGTGCTGCCAGCCCTGCTGCTGGGCTGCGCACAAACGCGCGATGCCCTGGGCTACTACTGGCAGTCGGCTCACGGCCACGCACAGCTCATTCAAGCCGCCCGGCCGCTGGACGAATGGATCGCCCAGCCGGGCACCCCACCCGCCCTGCGCACGCGCCTGCAGCTGGCCCAGCGCGCCCGCGCCTTTGCGGTGGCCGAACTGCACCTGCCCGACAACGCCAGCTACCGCCGCTATGCGGACCTGAAGCGCCCCGCCGCCGTGTGGAACGTGGTGGCCGCGCCGCCGGATGCGCTCACGCTGCACACCTGGTGCTTTCCGGTGACGGGCTGCATTGGCTACCGGGGCTACTTTGACCAGGCCGACGCGCAGGCCGAAGCGGACCAACTGTCCGCCCAGGGGCTGGAGGTGGACGTGTACGGCGTGCCCGCCTACTCCACGCTGGGCTACATGAACTGGGCCGGGGGCGACCCGCTGCTGAGCACCTTCGTGGGCTGGCCCGAGGGCGACTTTGTGCGCCTGCTGTTCCACGAACTGGCGCACCAGGTGGTGTACGCGCAAGGCGACACCGTGTTCAATGAATCGTTCGCTACGGCCGTCGAACGCCTGGGCAGCGCCCGCTGGATGGCCGAGCACAGCACCCCCGAGGCCCGCGCCGCCCTGGCCGCCAGCGAGCAGCGCCGCGCCCAGTGGCGCGCCCTGACCCGCGCCACCCGCGCCGAGTTGCAAGCCATTTATGAACAAAATCAGGCCGCAGCGCTTGATACACAAGCGCTAGCAGCTATCAAATCAGAAGCAATGCAGCGCTTTCGGGCAAACTATGCCCAGCTGCGTGCGCAGTGGCTGGCGGCCATGCCCGGCAATACGCCCCACACCCAGCTGGCGGGCTACGACCGCTGGGTGGCCAAGGCCAACAATGCCAGCTTTGCAGCCCAGGCGGCCTATGACGAGCTGGTGCCCGCATTTGAAGCCCTGTTCGAACGCGAGGGCCGCGACTGGCCCCGGTTTTATGATGCCGTGCGACAACTCACCCAACTGCCCCAGCCCGAGCGCCACGCCGCGCTGCGGGCACTGGCAAAAACCTCTCAGTCTCTGACCCCATCCAAGGAGAAACCCGGTGTCTGACCTTCACATCCAACGCGACCACCACCTGGGCCTGCCCCGCGCCCGCGAAGTGGCGCGTGCCTGGGCCCGCAAGGCCGAGGAAAAATTCGACATGGAATGCACCTACGAAGAAGGCGACACGCAGGACACCCTGAGCTTCACCCGCGCAGGCGTAGCTGGCACCCTGCTGGTGGACGCGCAGCAATTCGACATGACGGCCAAGCTCGGCTTCCTGTTCAGCGCCTTCAAGGACCGTATCGAAACAGAAATCAGCGGTCAGCTCGACGAGCTGCTGGGCACGCCCAACCCCACCTCGGTGGCCTGACGTGCCCAGCATGGCCCCCAGCGTTCTCATCAGCGAAGTCGGCCCGCGCGACGGGCTGCAGTCCATTGCCACCACCATGCCCACGGCGCACAAGCTGCGCTGGGTGGATGCGCTGGTGGATGCTGGCCTGCGCGAGATCGAGGTCGGCTCTTTCGTACCCGCCAAGCTGCTGCCGCAAATGGCCGATGTGGCCGGGGTGGTGCGCCACGCCGTGGCCAGGCACCCGCACATCACCGTGATGGCGCTGGCCCCCAACCTGCGCGGCGCCGAAGCCGCACTGCAGGCCGGAGCGCACAAGGTGACGCTGCCGGTGTCGGCCAGCGAGGCGCATTCGCTGGCCAATGTGCGCAAGACACCCGCCGCCATGGTGCAAGAGCTGCAGGCCGTGGTGCAACTGCGCGCCGACACCGCACCGCATGCGCTGATTGAAGTGGGCCTATCGACCGCCTTTGGCTGCACGCTGCAAGGCGCGGTGCCCGAGGACGACGTGATCCGCCTGGCCGTGCAATGCGCCGAAGCGGGTGTGGACGAGGTGGGCCTGTCGGACACCACCGGCATGGCCAACCCAGCCCAGGTGCGCCGCCTGTTCACCCGACTGCGCGGCGAGCTGGGCCCCAAGGCGGGCGCGGCCCACATGCACAACACACGCGGCCTGGGCCTGGCCAACTGCCTGGCCGCCTACGACGTGGGTGTGCGCACGTTCGACGCATCGCAAGGCGGGCTGGGCGGCTGCCCCTACGCGCCCGGAGCCTCAGGCAACGTCGTCACCGAAGACCTGGTGTTCATGTTCGAAGCGATGGGCATCGCCACCGGCGTGGACTACAACCTGCTGATGGCCGCACGCGAAGCACTGCAGTCGGGCCTGCCTGACGAGCCCCTGTACGGCATGACTCCCCTGGCCGGTCTGCCCAAGGGCTGGCAGCCCGCGGCCTGACCCAGCCAAGCCCCGACGGAGACCGCCTTTTGGGCACCACCGCCCTGCCCCCGCACCGCCTGTACTACCTGCACAATTTTGTGCGCGCGCTCGACTGGCTGCGCACCCGCTATGCCGACGTGCTGGGCGCGCCGGAGCAGGACTTCATCGCCCGTTTTGCGCAACTGCCCGAACCCGCCCAGGCGCTGCTGGTGCGGCTGGTGATGCGGCGCGGCCCGTGGTTTCGCGCGGGCAAGCTGGCGTATGAAGAGATTGGCGACATCCACACCGCCGCCGCGCCGCTGCTGGCCCTGGGCTGGCTCGATGCCGCAGCACCCATGGCGCTGGCCGAGCTGTTTGCCATGCACACCCATCGCGAGGTGGCGGCCCTGTTTGCCGCCCCCGGCCCGCACCCGCCGCAGCCCAAGTCGCTGACCAAGGCCGCGCTGCTGCAAGCACTGCTGCCGCACCACCCCGCCGCCCAACCCTACCGCCAATGGCACCCCGTCAGCACCGAAGCCGTATGGCGTGTGGCACAAGAGGTGACGGCGCTGTGCACCCGGCTGCGGCTCATGTTCTTTGGCAACCTGCACCAAAGCTGGTCGGAATTCGTACTGGCCGACCTGGGGCTGTTCCAGTACGAGGTGGTGCCGTTTGATGCGCAATCGAGGGCGTTTCAATGCCGCGCCGATGTGGATCACTACCTTGCGCTGCACGCCCTGCGCCAGGCGCTGGACGATGGCGCAGAACGCACGCCCCTGCTGGCCGCCGCATTGCAAGCCACCACCCCCAACCCCTGGCTGGAACGCCGCCGCGCCAAACTGCTGATGCGCCTGGGCGAGGCCTGCGAAAAAGCGGCCGACTGGCCACTGGCCGAGCAGGCCTACGCCCACAGCCAGCACCCCGGCGCACGGCACCGGCGCATCCGCGTGCACGAGCGCATGGGCCGTCATGCAGATGCCTTGACGCTGGCACTTCAGGCCCAGGCCGCACCCGAAAGCGATGAGGAAGGCCAGCGCCTGGCACGCATGCTGCCGCGCCTGCACCGCGCTGCCGGGCTGCAGGCGGGCGCAGTGGCGCGCCCAAAGAAACCCACCCGCCAAGCGGTTGCACAGCAGGCCACCCACACACTCACCCTGCCCCACCCAGGCCATGCGACTTCGGTGGAATGGGCGCTGCGCCAGCACTGGCACACCGACGAAGCGCCTGTGTTCTACACCGAGAACGCACTCATCAACAGCCTGTTCGGGCTGCTGTGCTGGCCCGCCATGTTCGCGCCACTGCCGGGGGCGTTCTTCCACCCCTTCCAGGGTGCGCCCGCCGACCTGAATGCGCCCGACTTTGTGGAGCGCCGCGCAGCCCTCTTTGCCGAATGCCTGCTCGCGCTGGAGGATGGCCGCTACCGCGCTCTCATCCGGGAGCGGTTTGCCAGCAAGCAAGGGCGACTGTCGCCCCATGTGTTCTGGGGGGCGCTGAGCGAACCGCTGCTGGAGCTGGCCCTGCACTGCATTCCCGCCGCGCACCTGCGACTGTTTTTTGAGCGCCTGCTGCAAGCCCCGGTGGCCCACCGCAGCGGCCTACCAGATTTGGTACGGTTCTGGCCCACACGCCCCGCCGAGCAGCGCTACGAACTGGTCGAAGTCAAAGGCCCGGGCGACAAGCTGCAAGACAACCAGATCCGCTGGCTGCAGTATTGCCACGCCCACGGCCTGCACGCCAGCGTGTGCCATGTGCGCTGGCGGGATACGCCTGGCATGGAGCCCCTCATGGGCGCGACGGGCACATGACCACACCCCTTACAACCTCGGCCCCGCTGACAGTGTCGGTGCGTGCCCTGTGCGCCTTCACCGCCCGCACGGGCGACCTGGACCTGCGCTTCACCCCCGCCCCCAGCGCGCTGGAGGGCATGGAAAGCCACCGCCTGGTGCAAGGCCGCCGGGGCGATGGCTACGAGGCCGAAGTGGCGCTGAGTGGCCTGTTCCAGCAGCTCACGGTGCGTGGGCGGGCCGACGGGTTTGACGCAGCCCGCCAGCAGCTCGAAGAGATCAAGACCTACCGGGGCCAGCTCGACGGGGTGCGCCCCCACCAGCGCGCCCTGCACTGGGCGCAGGCGCGCGTGTACGGCCACCTGCTGTGCCAGACCCGGGGACTGGAGCGCCTGCAGGTGGCGCTGGTCTATGTGCAAACTGGCACGGGGCAAGAGACCGAGCTGGTCGAAACCCACACCGCCGCCGACCTGCAAGCGCACTTTGAGGCGCTGTGCGCGCGCTACCTGGATTGGGCGCACAGCGAGCAGCAGCACCGCCAGGCCCGCGATGCAGCGCTGGCGGCGCTGACCTTTCCGCACGGCAGCTTTCGCGCCGGGCAGCGGGTGCTGGCCGTGGCTGTGTACCGCAACGTGGGCCACGGCAGCAAGGACGACAAGGGTGGCAACGAAGACGGCGGCCGCTGCCTTCTGGCGCAGGCCCCCACGGGCATTGGCAAAACGCTGGGCACGCTGTTCCCGCTGCTGCAGGCCAGCGCGCGCAAGGGGTTGGACAAACTGTTCTTCCTGACCGCCAAGGGCACCGGCCATGCGCTGGCCCTCGATGCCCTGGCCCGTGTGCACGAGCAACTGCGCACGTCTTCCCCCATCCCACCCCTGCGCGTGCTGGACGTACTGGCCCGCGACAAGGTCTGCGAGCACCCCGACAAGGCCTGCCACGGCGAGTCCTGCCCGCTGGCACAGGGCTTTTACGACCGGCTGCCCGCCGCACGCCAGGCCCTGGCGCAGCACACCAGCCTGTGGGATGACCCCGCCGTGCGCAGCACCGCGCTGGCGCACGGCATCTGCCCCTATTACCTGGCGCAGGAAATGGCGCACTGGTGCGATGTGGCGGTGGCCGACTACCACTACTTCTACGACAGCGCCGCCATGCTGTATGCCCTGACGGTGGCGCACGGCTGGAAGGTGGGCGTGCTGGTGGACGAGGCCCACAACCTGCCCGACCGCGCCCGCCGCATGTACACCGCCGAGCTGCACCAAGGCACGCTGGCCGATGCCCGTGCGGCCGCCACCGGCCCTGTGCGCAAGGCGCTGGACGCGCTGCAGCGGCAGTGGAATACCATCCACCGCGATCAGGTGGACGTGTACTGCGCCCACCCAGCCCTGCCCGACGCCTTTGTGCAGGCGCTCCAGCGCGCCATTGGCGCGGTGGCCGAGGCGCAGACCGATGCGCCCCTGCTGCCCGGCGACCCGGTGCTGGCGCTGTACCTGGACACGCTGCACTTTGCCGCCATGGCAGAGCAGTTCGGCAACCACGCGCTGCTGGACGTGACGCTGGACCCACCGCGCTACGGGCGCCGGGGTCGCTCCAGCACGCTGTGCATTCGCAACGTGGTGCCCGCCCCGCACTTGGCGGCGCGCCACGCAGCAGCGCACAGCAGCGTGCTTTTCTCCGGCACGCTCACACCGCCTGCGTTCTACCGCGACCTGCTGGGCCTGCCGCCCGATACGGGCTGGGTGGATGTGGAATCGCCCTTTCACAGCGGGCAGCTGGCGGTGCACACGGTGGGGCACTTGTCCACCCGCTTTGCCGACCGCGCGCAGTCGCTGGACCCCATCGCCCACCTGATGGCCGAGCAGTTTGCGCGCCTGCCGGGCAACTACCTGTGCTTTGCCAGCAGCTTTGACTACCTGCAGCGCATTGCTGCGCAGCTGCAGAAGGACCACCCCGAGGTGCCCCAGTGGCAGCAAACGGCGGGCATGGACGACGCGGCCCGCCAGGCGTTTCTCGACCGCTTTCAGGAAGGCGGCCAGGGCATTGGCTTTGCCGTGCTGGGCGGGGCGTTCTCAGAAGGGGTGGACTTGCCCGGCCACCGGCTCATTGGTGCCTTCATCGCCACGCTGGGGCTGCCGCAGGTCAACCCGGTGAACGAAGAAATGCGCCGCGCGATGGACCGGCACTTTGGCGCGGGCAAGGGGTATGACTACACCTACCTCTTCCCGGGCCTGCGCAAGGTGGTGCAGGCGGCGGGCCGGGTGATCCGCACCGAGCAGGACCAGGGCGTGGTGTTTCTGATCGACGACCGCTTCCGTCGCACCGCAGTGCAGGCCCTGCTGCCCGCGTGGTGGGCACTGGATCAGGCACCGCCGCCCCAGCCTGGCGGGTAAACGCCGGCCCCAAAAACAAAGCGGCCCGCAGGCCGCTTGAGGGGAAGGCACCACGGAAGGTGGCGCCTTGAAAACTGCGATCAGCTCAGCTCGGTAATCAGGTCGATGTACTGCTGCTTGGCGGCATCGGCTTCGGTGCCCTTGAGCTTTTCCCAGGCGTCCCACTTGGCACGGCCCACCATGTCGGAGAAGCTGGGCTTCTTCTCGGTGTT
>NZ_CAXIAK010000044.1:0-27443 GCF_964021665.1 uncultured Acidovorax sp. | reverse complement strand
CTGCCTCTCGGGCTGCGCCTGTTGAAGATGGTTCGTTCACTGCTTCCACTTTTTTCTCAAATCCTCTCTCATGTCTTCCACCAACGCCCTTGAGGTCTTGATCCAGACGCTGCGCCGTTTGCCGGGGGTGGGGGTCAAGTCTGCGCAGCGCATGGCGTTTCACTTGATGCAGCATGACCGTGCGGGGGCTGAGGCCTTGTCGGTGGCCTTGCACGATGCGGTGCAGAACGTGCACCACTGCGCGCGTTGCCACACGTTCACCGAAGACGATATCTGCAGCACCTGCCTGGACCCGGAGCGCGATGCATCGCGGCTGTGCGTGGTGGAGAGCCCGGCCGACCAGTCGGCGCTGGAGCGTACGGGGGCGTTCAAAGGGCTTTACTTTGTGCTGATGGGGCGGCTGAGCCCGCTCGATGGCATTGGCCCGAAAGAGATTGGCCTGCACAAGCTGATGGAGCGCGCCAGCGATGGCGTGGTGCAGGAGGTGATTCTGGCCACCAACTTCAATGCCGAGGGCGAGGCCACGGCGCATGTGTTGAGCGAGGCCCTCAAGAGCCGGGGGCTGCATGTGACGCGGCTGGCGCGCGGGGTGCCCGTGGGCAGCGAGCTGGAGTACGTGGACCTGGGCACGATTGCACACGCGCTGGTCGATCGCCGCTGAACCGGCAGGGCATTTGGCCCCGTTTGGCGTAGGTAGAATACTCCCAAAATCATAGCGGGTTGCGCTGATAAACAGGGGCTTTGGGCCCTAAAAGGCTTACAAATGAATACATCCCTGCAAGTGGCCCGATTCACCGTGGCCTATTGGTGCGTTTTGGTGGCCGCGTTGCTGCCCATCGTGTGCGCCTGGATCGCCAAGAGCGGCACCCTGGGCAAGCCGCCCGCTCAGGGCGGCTATGACAACAGCGACCCGCGCAGCTGGCTTGCCCGCCAGGGTGATTGGCGCGCCCGCGCCAATGCCGCGCAGGCCAACAGCTTTGAGTCGCTGCCTTTCTTCATTGGCGCTGTCATCATCGCGCACCAGCTAGGTGCGCGGCAGACCTGGCTGGACTTGCTGGCCATGCTGTTCGTCATGCTGCGCATGTTCTACATCATGATGTATGTCTCCAACATGCCCACAGCCCGCAGCGCTGTGTGGGCCGGGGCGTTCATGGTGAATGTCGCGATCTTGTTCGTGGGCTATCGCTGAGTTGCGGTGGGCAGGTTTTTTGCATGCCATGGGCACTAGCTGCCCCCACTGGCTGAAAAAGCACGGCAGTACGTAAAAGTCCTCAGGGGTGTTCCCTGATGCTTCGTTTGCTGGGAGCTTGCACAATTGTTGCGGTGCAGCAATTCATTCCCTTCACATCTTTACCTTCATGCCGCGTGCTTTGATTCGCCGCCGTACTCTCGGGATCATGTCTGCCGCCAGTGCAGCGGGCGTGTTCGCGCCTCTGCTGGCGGCCCGCTCGCGCGCGGCAGCACTCGGTGATCGCCTGACACTGGCGGTGGCGGGGCAGGGCGAGATGTACCACTTGCCTGTGCTGCTGGCAGAGCAGCTGGGTTTTTTCAAGGCTGAGGGGCTGGATGTGGTGCTGCGCGACTTTTCTGCCGGTGCTCTGGCCCTGCAGGCGTTGCAGGATGGCTCGGTAGATGTGGTCTCGGGCTCTTACGAGCACACCATCCGGCAGCAGCTGAATGGATACGCATTGCGCTCGGTGGTGCTGCACGGACGGGCGCCGCAGATTGCGCTTGGCATTCTGCCGCGCATGCTGCCCCAGTATGAATCGGTGCGTGACCTGGCGGGCAAGCGCATTGGCGTGTCTGCGCCGGGTTCCTCCACCCACTCGTTTGCCCGCTGGATTCTGGCCCGGGAAGGGCTGAACCCGCAGGGTGCGACGTATGTGTCAATGGCCTCTGCCACGGCGGCCATGGCTGCGCTGCGCGCAGGGCAGATCCATGCGCTGTGCCACTCCGACCCCATCATTGCGCAGGCCGAGCAGAAGCAGGGCTTGCGTGTGGTGGTGGACGCGCGAACGATCAAGGCTTCTCATGAACTTTTTGGCGGCACCATGCCGGCCAGCTGCCTGTATGCCGCGCAGCCTTTTGTACAAAAGCGCCCGGATCAGGTGCAGGCCCTGGTGAACGCCATGGTCCACGCCCTCAAATGGCTGCAGACCGCCGAGCCAGCCGATATCGTCAAAGCATTACCCGCCTCGTATTTGGCCACCGACCGGCCTTTGTATCTGGCAGCGTTCCACCGTATCCGCGAAACGTTTTCGCCCAACGGGATGATGCCGGACGATGCCCCCGCAGTGGCGTTGCGTGCCCTCACGCTGGCCTACCCGGAGCTTGCCGCCACCAAGGTGGACCTGGCTCGCACCTTCTCGAACGACTGGGTTCGCAAGGCGCGGCAAAAATTCAACGTTTGATGCAGCAGGGCGATTGGGCTGGGGCAAGATAGCGGTTTTTCCACTCGCAGAAAGAACCGCGCATGTCGCTCAGTATCAGCATCGGCCCGTTGGTGTCCTTGATCGCCGGGATTCTCATCCTGGTCATGCCACGGCTGCTCAGCACCATCGTGGCGCTGTACCTGATCATCATGGGAATTTTGGGCCTGATGGGTATGGCTTCCATGCGCCTTTGAGCACCTTGAGGTGCCGGTGTGCGGGTTGTTGCTCCGCACACACTCAATCAAGGCAAGGCTGGTGACTGGCCAGCCCGCCCGAATGCCTGTGTCAGCGCCGCCGCACCTTCGACGGCGTACCGCCACGGCGCTTGGGGGTGGATGCAGAGACCACCTTGCCAGAGGCACTGCGTGCCTGTGCCCGTGGCGCTGGCGCTGATGCCTGGCGCACTGGCAGGTACATCACGACTTGCTGGCCCGCCTTGAAGGCTGCGTTCAGTTTCACATCGTTCCAGTCGGCCACGTTCGCTGCGCTGACCTTGTAGCGCCTGGCCAGTGTGGCCACGGTTTCGCCCTTGCCCGCCCGCACCGAGGCGCGGCGCGTGACGATCTCGGGTGCCAGGGCCACCTGTCCGTTGTCGGCCAGGTGTGAAGACACGTCCTGGCGGGTGGTGGCGCTGCGTGGAACGATCAGTGCCGAGCCCGCCTTGATCATCATGCGCGGTGGGATGTTGTTCACGCTGCGCAGGTCGCTTTCGCTCATGTCCGTGCGCCGCGCAGCCTCGGCCACGGTCATGGTGGTGGGAACGGGCCACACCGTCCAGCTGGCGTATTGCCCCTCTTTGTGGGCTTCAAGGTTGCGCTGGAACACCTTGGCGTTGTCCCAGGGCAGCAGAATCTGCGGCGTGCCCGCTGCCAGGATCACCGGCTTGTGGAAGGATGGGTTCAGCGCCCGGAAGTCTGCTTCGCGAATCCCCGCGAGGCTGGCCGCCAGTGCAACGTCAATGTCGTGGGTGATGTCCACCGTCTGGAAGTAGGGGTGGTTCTCAATCACCGGCAACTCGGTTTTGAAGGCTTCCGGGTTGGCCACAATGTTTTTCACGGCCTGCAGCTTGGGCACATACATGCGTGTTTCTGCAGGCATGTTCAGGTCGGTGTAGCTGGTGCCCAGACCCTGTTTCTGGTTGCGGGCAATGGCACGGCCCACGCTGCCTTCACCCCAGTTGTAGGCCGCCAGGGCCAGGTGCCAGTCGCCAAACATGCCGTAGAGCTTTTGCAGGTAGTCCAGCGCGGCGCGGGTGGAGGCCAGCACGTCGCGCCGGTCATCACGGAACGCGTTCTGCTTCAGGTCAAAGTAACTGCCGGTGGCCGGCATGAACTGCCACATGCCTGCCGCCTTGGCGCTGGAGACCGCCTGGGGGTTGAAGGCACTTTCGATGTAAGGCAGCAGGGCCAGTTCGGTGGGCATGCCGCGCCGCTCCAGCTCTTCAACGATATGGAACAGGTATTTGCTGGAGCGCTCCGTCATGCGCTGCATGTAGTCGGGGCGGCTGGCGTACCACTGCTCGCGGTCTTGCACCAGTTCATGCTGCAGGTCGGGCATGGCAAAGCCACGCCGGATGCGGTCCCAGAGGTCTGCCGGGGTGGAGAGCGATGCGACCTCCTGGCTACTGGCATTGGCCGCCTTGATGGGCTGCAGGGGGCCCTTGGGGATGATGGGGGTGTGCGCAGGGCGACTGCTGGTGGGTGTGTCGTCAGGGGCGTTGCTGACCACCCCAGGGGCTCCGCCGGTGGTGGCGCAGCCCGTCAACCAGAGCATGCCTACCAGGCTGACAATGTGCAGAAATTTCATCGAAACTCGTTCTTCCAATTGCGCAAGGCCGCCAGTACGGCAATTGCGTCGTTGACATCGGTCTGCGGTGCATAAGCCTGGGCGGCTTGTGCGACTGCCGGTTGCTGAACCCGCAAAAACGGATTGATGGCGCGCTCCTGCGCCATGTGGGATGGCAGCGTGGGGCGGCCACTGGCGCGCTGTGCCGCGCACCAGGCGTTGTAGTTGAGCAATGCCTCGTTGGTGGGTTCCACCGCCAAGGCAAATTTCAGGTTAGAGAGTGTGTATTCATGCGCACAACACACCTGGGTGTGGTCGGGCAATGCGCTGAGTTTCTGCAGCGATGCATGCATCTGCGCAGGCGTGCCCTCAAACAGGCGACCGCACCCGCCGGAGAACAGTGTATCGCCGCAGAACAGCAAGGGGCCTTCGGGCGAGTCTGCGCAGTAGTAGGCGATGTGCCCAGCGGTGTGCCCCGGCACGTCCAGCACCTGCAAGGTAAGACCCAGCACTTGTACCTGCTGGCCTTCCGTGAGCCCGATGGGTCGGGGTGTGATTTTTTCGGTTGCAGGGCCGTAGACGGTCGCCCCCGTTTGCTGCTGCAAAGCCCCTACGCCACCGACATGATCCGCATGGTGGTGGGTGACTAGAATCGCCTGCAGCGTCAACCCCAGCGACTGCAATGCGTGCTGCACCGGGGTTGCATCCCCAGGGTCCACCACCACGGCATGCGTTCCGTCATGCAGCATCCAGATGTAGTTGTCGGTGAAGGCGGGTAGCGGCAGCAGTTTCATGAGCTCTGAAATTATAGATTTGCACCAGTGGTTCGACTCTGCCCCAGGCCGCTACCTGCTTGCCTGGGAGCAGGCCTGCATGGACGACGCCGTGGCCGACATCTTTGGCTACCACGCGCTGCAGCTGGGTATGCCGCGCATCGAAGGTCTGCGAACCAACCGTATGCCGCACCAGTGGCTGGCGCTGGGGGCGGATGCCATGCTCTCGCGCACTGAAGAGCCCTCGGACGCTGGCACGTCCCATGCGCCGCGTGCGGCGGCCCTGTGGGCTGAGCCCGAGGCCTTGCCATTCCCCAATGCCAGTCTGGATTTGGTGGTGTTGCCCCACACCCTGGAATTGAGTGTGGATCCGCACATGGCGCTTCGTGAAGTGGAGCGCGTGCTGGTGCCCGAGGGCCGGGTGGTGATTGCCGGGCTCAACCCGCTGAGCCTGTGGGGCCTGCGGCAGGTGCGTGTACGGCTGTGCCAGCGCTGGACACAGGAACCCCTGTATTTGCCCGATGTGGGGGAGTTCATCGGTGTTCGGCGCATGCGCGACTGGCTGCGTTTGTTGAGCTTCGAGGTCGAGACCGTCCGCTTTGGCTGTTATCGTCCAGCAGTGCGCAGTGCCGAGTGGCTGAAGCGCTTTTCGTGGGTTGATCCCCTGGGCGAGAAGTGGTGGCCCATTCTTGGGGCTGGCTACTTTTTGGTGGCCGTCAAGCGTGTGCATGGCATGCGTCTGCTGGAGCCCGCATGGCGCTCGGGCCGCAAGCGGGTGGCTGCCACGGTGCCGGTGGCGCGTAAGTCTGGGTCGCATGGCCCCATGCCGCCGCGCTGATCACCCCGGGCGGCGCTGCGCGTCGCGCTCAAGCATTGGCTCGCAACTCTTTTTAATCAATTGGCAGGAATCCGGTTTGAATCAGGTTGAGATCTACACAGATGGTGCGTGCAAAGGCAATCCCGGCCCCGGCGGCTGGGGCGTGCTGTTGCGTTCTGGCGCGCTGGAAAAAGAATTGTTTGGCGGCGAACTGGGCACCACGAACAACCGCATGGAGCTGATGGCCGTGATCGAGGCTTTGTCGGCCCTCAAACGCCCTTGTGCCGTGACGCTTTTTCTGGACAGTGAATATGTGCGCAAGGGCATTACCGAGTGGATTCACGGCTGGAAGGCCAAGGGCTGGCGCACCGCGTCCAACCAGCCTGTGAAAAACGTGGAGCTGTGGAAGCGGCTGGACACCCTGGTGAACACGGGCGGGCACCGCATTGAATGGCGATGGGTGAAGGGCCACTCGGGTCACCCTGGCAACGAGCGCGCTGACGCGCTGGCCAACCTGGGCGTTGACAAGGCGATGGGGCGCTGAGAGGCCTCTGGCCTGCCTGGCATCTCGCCACGGTGCCAAGCCCGCCTGAAAGGCTGTGGGCATGGTTGCTTGGCTGCGGCTTTCATTGGCAGCTGATGGCGATGAGGCTGCCTTTGTGCAGACTCCCCTCACCCTCTTTCTGACGACCGCTCACTCCCGCCTTCCGTCCCCATGGTGATGTCCAGGCGACGGCGCAGTGTTTTCGTACAGCGTTCGTGTAAAGCTTGCGTAAATCTCAGGGAATGGCTTGCGGGGTTAAGCGCGGGGCGCCTGCGCAGGCCACAGCGCGCTGATACATTGTTCGGCTGCATTTCGCTCATCCCAGGTCTGTGATTTCATGGCGCTCAAGAACAAATACGTCGTTTTTGCTGTTCTCGGTTTGGCTGTTGCTTCCGGCGCCGCCTGGTGGTTTCAGTCGCCTGCACGGTCTGCTCGCGCCGGTGCTCCCGCACCGCAGGGCAATGCAGCGGCCAAGCCCGGTGCGCAAGGCCCTGCAAAACCCGTGATGGTGGAAGCGACCAAGGTGCGCCAGATGACCATGCGCGACGATGCAGAGGCTGTGGGCAGCTTGCGTTCGCGGCGCAGCGTGGTGCTGCGGCCTGAAATCAGCGGGCGCATCACGCAGCTCAATTTCAGCGATGGGCAGCGCGTGCGCAAAGGGCAGCTGCTGGTGCAGCTGGATGACCAGCTGCCCCGCGCCCAGGTGCAGCAAAGCCGTGCCGAGTTGTCGATCGCCCGCGCCAACCACAAGCGCAACCAGGAGCTGGTGGCCCAGGGGTTCATCAGCCAGCGTTCGGTGGACGAAAGTGCCGCCAACCTTGAAGTGGCTGAGGCCAAGCTCGCCCTGGCCGAAGCCACAGCCCAGCGCCTGCGCATCGTGGCGCCGTTTGATGGCGTTGCAGGCATTCGCGGCGTGAACGTGGGCGACTACCTCAAGGATGGCGCCGACATCGTCAACGTGGAAGACCTGGATGCGGTGTACGTGGACTTCCGCCTGCCCGAGCGGTTGCAGAACAAGGTGAAAACCGGCCAGACGGCCCGCGTGGCCTTTGATGCGCTGCCGGGCGTGCAGTATTCGGCCGTGGTGCTGGCCATCAACCCGCAGATCGATGCCGATGGCCGCTCGCTCGCCGTGCGCGGCTGCATCGACAACCGCCGCCTGCAGTTGCGCCCCGGCATGTTTGCACGCGTCACGGCGGTGTTTGGTGAACGCTCTGACGCCAATGTGGTGCCTGAGGAGGCTATCGTTCCCGATGGTGCAGCGCCTTATGTGTTGCGAGTGGTGGCTGGTACGGAAGAGGGCAGCCAGGTGGCCAAGCGCACCACCGTGCGGCTGGGCGCACGCACTCCAGGGTTTGTGGAGGTGGTGGAAGGGCTTGCACCGGGTGATGTGGTGGTCACGGCGGGGCAGCAGCGCCTGCAACGCGACGGCACAGCGGTGCGCGTGGTGGAGCTGGGCCAGCCTTCTGCCGGGCGCTCTGCCGCAGGCGCGGAACCTCCTGCCACGGCATCTTCCGCTGCGTCCCAGCCAGTATCGGGTGCGGCCACGGCAGCCGCCCCAGCCGCTGTGCCCCCTTTGTCTGGCGCCAACCCGTGCCAGAGTCCGATGAGCGCCACCACGCAGCCGGTGCGCGGCGGCCAGTCTTCCTGAGTTCTGCATTTCTGACATTGCCCGACGCTCGCCATGCAACTTGCTGAAATCTCCATCCGCCGGCCGGTGTTCGCCACCGTCCTGTCCCTGCTGGTCTTGCTGGTAGGGGCCGTGAGTTTCACCCGCCTGACGGTGCGTGAGTACCCCAAGATCGACGAGCCTGTGGTCACGGTGAGCGTGCGCTACGCCGGGGCCTCGGCCGAGGTGATTGAATCCCAGGTCACCAAGCCCCTCGAAGACTCGATTGCGGGCATTGACGCGGTGGACGTGATCACCTCCATCAGCCGTGCCGAGCAAAGCCAGATCAGCGTGCGCTTTCGGCTGGAGAAAGATGCCGACAACGCCGCCGCCGAGGTGCGCGACCGCACGGCGCGGGTGCGTAACCGTCTGCCCGATGCGGTGGACGAGCCCGTCATTGCCAAGGTGGAGGCCGATGCCTCGCCCGTGATGTGGCTGGCCTTCAGCAGCGACACGCGTAGCCCGCTCGAAATCAACGATTTGCTCAACCGCATCGTCAAGCCCCGGCTGCAGACGGTGACTGGCGTGGCCGATGTGCCCATTTACGGCGAGCGCCGCTACGCCATGCGCATCTGGCTGGACCCTGAGCGCATGGCGGGCTACCGCCTCACCACGCAGGACGTAGAAGACGCCATTCGTCGCAACAACCTGGAGCTGCCCGCAGGCCGTATCGAATCGCAGCAGCGCGAGTTCAGCGTGACTTCGCAGACCGAACTGGCCCGCCCGGCGCAGTTCTCCGACATTGTGATCCGCACCGTGAACGGCTTTCCCGTGCGCATGCGCGATGTGGCGCGCGTGGAAGAAAGCGCCGCCAGCGACCGCAGCCGCGTGCGCCTCAATGGCCGCGATGCCATCTCGATGGGCGTGATTCGCCAGGCCACGGCCAACCCGCTGGAGTTGTCTGCCGGTGTGCGCGCGATGCTGCCCACCCTGAAGGCTGATTTACCCGCAGACATCACCATCGACATCGCCAACGACAACTCGCTGTTCATCGACCGCTCGGTCAAGAGCGTGTACCAGACCATTGCCGAGGCGGTGGTGCTGGTGGCGCTGGTGATTTTTGTGTTCCTGCGCACCCTGCGCGCGTCCATCATTCCCATCATCACCATTCCGGTGAGTCTGGTGGGCTCTTTTGCGCTGATGGCCCTGGCCGGCTTTTCCATCAACACGCTCACCTTGCTGGCGCTGGTGCTGGCGATTGGGCTGGTGGTGGACGATGCCATCGTGATGCTGGAGAACATCTACCGGCACATCGAAGAGGGGCTCGATCCATTCTCTGCCGCCATCAAGGGTGCCAAGGAAATCGGCTTCGCCATCGTTGCCATGACACTCACGCTGGTGGCCGTGTATGCGCCGCTGGCCTTCACGCCCGGCCGCACCGGGCGGCTGTTTGTGGAGTTTGCGCTGGCCCTGGCCGGTGCGGTGGTGGTGTCGGGCTTTGTGGCGCTGACGCTGTCGCCCATGATGTGCTCGCTGCTGCTCAAGCACAACCCCAAGCCCAACTGGTTCGACCGATCCATGGAGCGCTGGCTCACCGCCATGTCAGACGCTTATGGCCGGCTGCTGCGCTGGGTGGTCACGGCCCGTTGGGGCGGTGGTGGTGGGCTGCGGGGCGCGCTGTTCCAGGGCCGCTGGCTGGTGGTGGGGGTGATGCTGGCCAGCGCAGTGGGGCTGGCGCTGGTGTACCCCAAGATGAAGCAAGAGCTGTCGCCGCTGGAAGACCGGGGCACGATTCTCGTCAACGTCACCGCACCCGATGGCGCCACGCTCGACTACACCAACCGCTATGCGCTGGAGCTGGAGAAGATCGGGCGCGACTACCCCGAGTTTGACCGCATCTTCGCCAACATTGGCAACCCCACCGTGGCGCAAGGCAGCGTGATTTACCGCACGGTGGACTGGGAGCAGCGTGAGCGCAGCACGCTCGACATGGCCCGCGAGCTGCAGCCCAAAGTGGGCGCGCTGCCGGGGGTGAATGCCTTTTTGATCACGCCGCCGTCCTTGGGCCAGGGCTTTCGGTCGCGGCCACTGACGTATGTGATCCAGACCTCGGACAGCTACGAAAACCTCAACGCCGTGACCCGGCAGATGTTGGCCGAGATGGCCAAGAACCCCGGCATCATCGCACCTGATGCGGACCTGCGCCTGAACAAGCCCGAGCTGCGCATCAGCGTGAACCGCGAGCGCGCAGCCGACCTGGGTGTGGGCGTGGACGTGGTGGCCCGGGCGATTGAGACCATGCTGGGCGGGCGCACCGTGACGCGCTACAAGCGCGATGCCGAGCAGTACGACGTGATCGTGCAAACCGAGGCCCGGGGCCGCACCACGCCCGAGAACATCGACAGCATCTACGTGCGGGGCCGCAATGACACGATGATTCCGCTCTCCAGCCTGGTGAACGTGAAGGAAAGCGTGAGCCCGCGCGAGCTGAACCACTTCGGCCAGCGCCGCTCGGTCACCATCACCGCCAACCTGTCGCCCGACTATTCGCTGGGCGAAGCGCTGAAATTTATGGATGACACTGCCGCCAAGGTGCTCAAACCCGGTTACACCACCGACTTGAATGGCACCTCGCGCGAGTTCAAGAGCTCGCAAGGGGCCTTGGGCTTGGTCTTCGTGCTGGCGCTGGTGTTCATCTTCCTGGTGCTGGCCGCGCAGTTCGAGAGCTTCATCGACCCTCTGGTCATCATGGTGTCGGTGCCGCTGTCCATGATTGGCGCGCTATTGGCGCTGCAGTGGAGCGGGGGCTCGCTCAACGTGTATTCACAGATCGGGCTCATCACGCTGGTGGGGCTCATCACCAAGCACGGCATCTTGATTGTGGAGTTCACCAACCAGCTGCGCGAAGAGGGGTTGGAGATGGTGGATGCGCTGGTCAAGGCCTCTGCCCAGCGCCTGCGCCCCATCCTGATGACCACGGGCGCCATGGTGCTGGGCGCAGTGCCCCTGGCCCTGGCCACCGGTGCCGGGGCCGAGACCCGTTCGCAGATTGGCTGGGTGATTGTGGGCGGCATGTCGCTGGGCACCTTGCTCACCATTTTTGTGGTGCCCACCATGTACACGCTGTTTGCCCGCAAGGCTGTGCCGGGTGCCAAGACCACGGTGGCGATGGATGCGGCAACCCCGCATGCTGATGGGCCTGGAGAGTCTGCACCGGCGCACGGCTGACCGCCACACTGCCTCCAGAATGAGAAAGGCCCTTTGCGCAATGCAAAGGGCATTTTTGATGAAATGTGCCTCTGGCGCTTTATAGGTAAGCGCCGGTAGCTATTAAATTAATAGCGTTTGAGCTTACTGCGCAGCCCAGCCGCCGTCCATGTTCCATGCGACGCCGCGCACGTTGTTGGCAGCTGTGGAGCAGAAGAACACCGCCAGCTCGCCCAGCTCGTCAGGGGTGGTGAACTGCATGGAAGGTTCTTTTTCGCCCAGCAGCAGCTTTGTGGCTTCTTCGTTGGTCAGGCCATGGGCGGCAGCCTTGGCGTCCACCTGCTTTTGTACCAGCGGGGTCAGCACCCAGCCGGGGCAGATGGCGTTGGCGGTGATGCCCGTGGTGGCGGTCTCTAGCGCCGTCACCTTGGTCAACCCCACGATGCCGTGCTTGGCGGCCACATAGGCCGACTTTTGCGCAGACCCCACCAGGCCATGCACCGAAGCCACGTTGATGATGCGGCCCCAGTTGGCGCGGCGCATGGCGGGCAGGGCCAGGCGCGAGGTGTGGAAGGCGCTGGTCAGGTTGATGGCGATGATGGCGTCCCACCGCTCGACGGGAAAATCTTCCACATTGGCCACATGCTGGATGCCCGCGTTGTTCACCAGAATGTCCACCTGGCCAAACTGCGCCTCGCTGTAGCGCATCATGTCTTCGATGTCTGCGGCGCGACTCATGTCGGCCCCGTGGTACGCCACTTGCGCCCCGCTGGCCTGGCCGGCGGCCAGCACTTCAGCGCGGGGCGTGTCCACATCGCCAAAGCCGTTGAGCACAATGCTGGCCCCCTGGCGCGCCAGCGCTTTTGCAATGCCCAAACCAATGCCGCTGGTCGAGCCGGTGACGAGGGCCGTTTTGCCTTTCAGCATGAGAGTCTCTCCGTAATGAGCATGACTTGCGCAGCGTGGGGGGCAGACACCCCTTGGCAGGGCAAAAGCTTTGGTTGCATCCTGATTTGCGCAAGTCCGAATGAATTACGATGCAACGCGGCCATTATCAAGCGCTGCTCCCGGATTTCGTACCCATGATTGAACCTACGCTGAACTACGTACCGTGCCCAGGCCCTGCGGCCGCCTCGGCACCAGCAACCCATGCCGACGCCGCCGCTGCGCAGCACCGCATGGCCTACTGGGAATGGAATGCCACGGGCAACCCGGCCCACCCCCATGTGGTGGTGTGTGTGCACGGCCTTTCGCGACAGGGGCGGGACTTTGACACCTTGGCGCGCAGCCTGAGTGTCCACGCACGCGTGATCTGCCCTGATGTGGTGGGGCGTGGCCAAAGCGACTGGCTGGCGGACCCCCTGGGTTACCAGTTGCCCGTTTACGCTGCCGACATGCTGGCCCTGCTGGCACAAGTACACCAGCAAGCTCCCATCACGGCCCTGGACTGGGTAGGTACCAGCATGGGCGGGCTCATCGGCATGGCGGTGACAGGGCAGCCTGGCCTGCCGCTGCCAGCACCTGTGCGTCGGCTGGTGTTGAACGATGTGGGCCCCGTCATCCAGTGGCAAGCGCTGCAGCGCATTGGCCAATATCTGGGCTACCCGGCGCGGTTTGATTCGCTGCAGCAGGCGGCCGATGCGATGTGGGCAATCTCCACCAGCTTTGGGCCGCACACGCAGCAGCAGTGGCTGGAGCTGTCCAAACCCATGCTGCGCAGCTTGCCCGATGGTGGCTTGACATTGCACTACGACCCGGCGATTGCCGTGCCGTTCCGGGCCTTGACCCAGGAAGGCGCAGCCGCCGGCGAATCAGCGTTGTGGCAGCTGTACGACCAGATCCAGGCCCAAACGCTGTTGCTGCGCGGGGCGCAGTCCGACCTGCTGTCGCCCGAAACGGCCCAGGCCATGCAGGCCCGTGGGCCCAAGGCGCATTGTGTGGAGTTTGAAGGTGTGGGACACGCCCCCACCTTGATCGCTGCCGACCAGGTGGCCGTCGTCCAGAATTTCCTATTGGCTGCCCCTGTCGCAGAAAGTGCATTGGCAGGATGAAGACAAACCCCGCTACCCAAGCCCCCGCCCTCACGCAGACCGAGCCGCTGCCGCAACTGATTGCGGCCACCGCCAACGCCTTGCCCGAGCAGGTTGACGCCCTGGCCCGCGCCCGCGCGTTCGCCGAGCCGTTGCTGGCCTGCGAGACGCTGGATTCGGGCGAGAACACCCTGGTTCATGCTGACGCTGTGGCCGCCATCCTTAAAGGCATTGGCGGGTCTGAAGCCATGCAGGCCGCCAGTTATCTGGTCTACGCCTGCGTGCATTTGAACAAGCCTGAAGAGGTGATTGCCAAGGCTTTTGGTGACAGCTTTGCGGCCCTGGCGGTCGAGACCACCAAGCTCATGCGCGTGCAGCGCCAGGCCCTGGCAGCCGAGCAGGTGGACGACCCTGCCGTGCAGACCGAGAACGTGCGCAAGATGCTGCTGGCCTTCTCGCGCGACCTGCGGGTGGTCATGCTGCGCCTGGCGTCGCGTTTGCAAACGCTGCGCTTTCATGCGGCCAGCAAGCGGCCTGTGTCGCCCAGCCTCGCGCGCGAGTCACTGCAGGTGTTTGCGCCGCTGGCCAACCGCCTGGGCATCTGGCAGATGAAGTGGGAGCTGGAGGACTTGTCCTTCCGCTTTCTGGAGCCGGACACCTACAAGGAGGTGGCCCGCCTGCTCGATGAAAAGCGCGGCGAGCGCGAGGTGTATATGCAGCAGCTGCGCCAGCGGCTGGAGTCTGAACTGCGCAGCCGCAGCATCAGCGCCACCGTGCAGGGCCGGCCCAAGCACATCTACAGCATCGTCAAAAAGATGCGGGGCAAGTCGCTGAATTTTGACCAGGTGCTGGACCTGCGCGCCCTGCGCGTGGTGGTACCCACCGTGAAGGACTGCTATGCCGCTCTGAGCTGGGTGCATGAGCAGTTCACCCCCATCGTGGAAGAGTTTGACGACTACATCGCCAAGCCCAAGCCCAACGGTTATCAGTCGCTGCACACCATCGTGCGCGACGAGCAGGGCCGCCCGGTGGAAATCCAGATCCGTACCCAGGCCATGCACGAACATGCCGAGCATGGCGTGGCCGCGCACTGGGCTTACAAAGAGGCGGGCAGCAAGGGCTACGCGGGCGTGTCTGCAGCAGGAGAGTACGACGCCAAGATCGCCGTGCTGCGCCAGCTGCTGGCGTGGGAGCGTGACCTGGCTGGCGCCGTGCCCAACCGTGGCCTGTTTGAAGACCGCATCTACGTGCTGACGCCCGACGCAGCGGTGATTGAGCTCTCGCAAGGCTCCACCCCGGTGGACTTTGCCTACGCCGTGCACACCAGCGTGGGCCACCGCTGCCGGGGCGCGCGCGTGGATGGCGCCATGGTGCCGCTCAACACCCCGCTGCAAAACGGGCAGACGGTGGAGATCACCACCGTCAAGGAAGGGCGCCCCTCGCGCGACTGGCTCAATGCTGAGCTGGGCTACCTCACCAGCAACCGGGCCAAGGCCAAGGTACGCGCCTGGTTCAACGCCCAGGCCACGCATGAAACCGTGGCCCGTGGCCGCGAGGCGGTGGAAAAGCTGCTGCAGCGCGAGGGCAAGACGGCGATGAAGCTGGATGACCTGGCCACCCAGCTGGGCTTCAAGTCGGCCGATGCGCTGTTTGAAGTGGTCGGCAAGGACGAGTTTTCGCTGCGCAACATCGAAAACCTGCTGCGCCCGCCAGAGCCTGTACTGCAGCCCGACGAGTACCTGCTGCTCAAGAAAACCCGCACCAATGAATCCGCGCCCAAAGGCGGGGTGCTGGTGGTGGGTATCGATTCACTGATGACCCAGTTGGCCAAATGCTGCAAGCCCGCGCCACCCGACGTCATCCGGGGTTTTGTTACCCGGGGCAAGGGCGTGAGCGTTCACCGTGCCGACTGCAGCAACTTCCGCGAAATGGCTGCCCGCAGTGCCGAGCGCGTGATCGATGTGGAGTGGGGCACTCCCAAGGCTGCTGCCGCTGCGGTGTACCCGGTGGATGTGGCTGTGGAAGCTGCCGACCGCCAGGGCCTGCTGCGTGACATCTCAGAAGTGTTTGCCCGTGAGAAAACCAATGTGATCGGGGTGCAGACCCAGTCGGTCAAGGGTACGGCGTGGATGACATTCACCGTGGAGGTGGCGGATTCGGGCCGTCTCAACAAGGTGCTGGGCATTGTGGCCAGCGTGGCCGGCGTGCGTTCGGCGCGCAGGCGCTGAGCTTCGGGCGATCTTGAACTTGGATTTATTGATTCGGCGTAAAAACTGATGCTATAATCGCATTCTCGAATACAAACAGGCGCGTAGCTCAGCTGGTTAGAGCACCACCTTGACATGGTGGGGGTCGTTGGTTCGAGTCCAATCGCGCCTACCAACTAACCATTGGTAAAAAGCCTTCCAAAGCAAATCGCTTGGAAGGCTTTTTTATTTTCCGGGCCGCTCTGTCGCGCGTCGTGGACTTTGCGTTCAGGCGATTCATCAGGGTATTCCTCGGAGAGGGGCTTGCCTGCGGCTCTCTAGAATGTGTTGCACTGCAATACACACATGGGTGTTCTGCCCGAGGAGTTCCGTTTTGCCCGAATCCACCAGCGCCGCTCACAAGACTACGCAGCGCGTGATCAAAAAATACCCCAACCGTCGCCTGTACGACACCGACACTTCCACCTACATCACCCTGTCCGAAGTGCGGCAGCTGGTGATCGACAACCAGAACGTGGTGGTGCGCGATGCCAAAACGGGTGAAGACCTCACCCGCAGCATCCTGCTGCAAATCATTCTGGAAGAGGAAGCGGGCGGGGCGCCGATGTTCAGTGAGGCGGTTCTTGCCAACATCATCCGTTTCTACGGCCATGCCATGCAGGGTTTCATGGGTGCGTACCTCGAAAAAAATGTGCAGGCGTTCACCGATGTGCAAAAGAAGCTGGCAGAGCAATCGCAGAGCGTGACGCCCGAAATGTGGGCGCAGTTCATGAACCTGCAGTCGCCCATGCTCAAGGGCATGATGGGCAACTATGTCGAGCAGTCCCAGTCCATGCTCACGCAAATGCAGGAGCAGATGCAAAAGCAGACCGAGCAGATGCTGGGCGCATTTGGGCTCAAGCGCTGATCGCACGATTTTTTGCACCTGCATCCAGTGCTTTCTGGCCCGGCGTGGGGTGCCAATAGGCGCCCGCCTCGCGGAACTGGGACAATAGGGGGATGAGCGAAGCACTCTCCCCCACAAAAACACCCAAAGTCGGATTCGTCAGCCTGGGCTGCCCCAAGGCGCTGACGGACTCCGAACTCATCCTCACGCAACTCAGCGCCGAGGGCTACGAAACCTCTAAGACCTTCGAGGGCGCCGACCTCGTCATCGTCAACACCTGCGGGTTCATTGACGATGCCGTGAAGGAAAGCCTGGACACCATTGGCGAAGCCCTGGCCGAAAACGGCAAGGTCATCGTCACGGGCTGCCTGGGTGCGCGCGCTGGCGAAAGCGGCGGCAATCTGGTCAAAGACGTGCACCCCAGCGTGCTGGCCGTCACCGGCCCACACGCCACGCAAGAGGTGATGGAGGCGGTACACGCCCACCTGCCCAAGCCGCACGACCCGTTCCTCGATCTGGTGCCCGGCGCTTTTGGCGAGGCGGGCATCAAGCTCACGCCGCGCCACTATGCGTACCTGAAGATCAGCGAAGGCTGTAACCACCGCTGCACCTTCTGCATCATCCCTTCGATGCGCGGCGACCTCGTTTCGCGCCCTGTGGGTGATGTGCTCAAGGAAGCCAAGGCCCTGTTTGAAGGCGGCGTGAAGGAGCTGCTGGTCATCAGCCAGGACACCTCGGCCTATGGCGTGGACGTAAAGTACCGCACCGGCTTCTGGGACGGCAAGCCCGTCAAGACCCGCATGCTGGAACTGGTGCAGACCCTGGGCGAGATTGCCGAGCCCTACGGCGCCTGGGTGCGTCTGCATTACGTGTATCCGTACCCCAGCGTGGATGAAGTGATTCCGCTCATGGCCACAGGCCGCGTGCTGCCTTACCTGGATGTACCGTTCCAGCACAGCCACCCCGATGTGCTCAAGCGCATGAAGCGCCCTGCCAGCGGCGAGCGCAATCTGGAGCGCATCCAGCGCTGGCGCGAGGCCTGCCCCGAGATCGTGATCCGCAGCACTTTCATTGCAGGCTTCCCTGGCGAAACGGAAGAAGAGTTCCAGCACCTGCTGGACTTTGTGCGCGAAGCGCAGATCGACCGTGCGGGCTGCTTTGCCTACAGCGACGTGACGGGCGCTGTGGCCAACGAGCTACCCGGCATGCTGCCCCTGGAAGTGCGCGAGGAGCGCCGTGCGCGCTTCATGGCCGTGGCCGAAGAAGTGTCGATTGCCAAGCTGCAACGCCGCGTGGGCGCCACCATGCAGGTGCTGGTGGACCATGCCCCGGCCATGGGCCGCAAGGGCGGGGTGGGCCGCACCTACGCCGACGCGCCAGAGATCGACGGTACAGTGCAGTTGCTGCCGCCCGAGAAGATCAGCAAACAGCTCAAGGTGGGCGAATTCACCAAGGCCCGCATCGTGGCGGTGCAGGGGCACGACCTGGTGGCCTTGCCGATTTGATGACTGCTTTGGCTGGGGGCGATGGCCTCCAGTCAAAGCAAGCAGGACATAAAAAAGGAGCCTCGAAGGCTCCTTTTTTATGGTCTGCGCCACCTCGCAAGTGAGGTGGCTGGCACAGCGGCCAGTGAGACCTTAGACGCGCTTGCGGTATTCGCCAGTGCGCGTGTCGATTTCGATCTTGTCGCCTTGCGACACGAACAGGGGCACGGCCACTTCGAAGCCGGTAGCGATCTTGGCGGGCTTCAGAACCTTGCCAGAGGTGTCGCCCTTGACGGCGGGTTCTGTCCAGGTGATTTCGCGTTCGACGCTGGTGGGCAGTTCCACCGAGATGGCCTTGCCGTCGTAGAACACGACTTCCAGGGCCATGCCGTCTTCTAGGTAGTTCAGTGCGTCGCCCATGTTTTCGGCTTCGACTTCGTACTGGTTGTAGTCAGCGTCCATGCAAACGTACATGGGATCGGCAAAGTAAGAGTAGGTGCACTCTTTCTTGTCCAGGATCACGTTGTCGATCTTGTCGTCGGCCTTGAACACGTTTTCGGTGCCGAAGTTGCCGATCAGGCTCTTGAGCTTCATGCGCACGGTGGCAGCACCGCGGCCGCCACGGGCGTATTCGGTCTTGAGGACGACCATGGGGTCCTTGCCGTGCATGATGACGTTGCCGGCGCGGATTTCTTGAGCGATTTTCATAGCTGATTGCTTGGGTTGGGGCCGCTCAATGCGGACGGGCTGCTGATGAAGGCGGGGCCCGCCGGTGCATGTTCCGCGGCGGAAGTGCGCTGTTGCGGGGCACGGGTGTGCCGCGTAGGAATTGCGCAAAGCCTTGGATTTTACCGTTTTTCCATTACGAAGCCTAAAAGCTGTGCAACAAGGTTGTCCTGCATCAGCAGTCGGGCCCTGGCTGCCTGCACACAGGCCGTCCATTCGCGCAGCGTGCCGTCATCGGGCCACTGCAGGGGCAAGTCATCCAGGCCGTTCCAGGTGTGGTGAAACTGGCGCAGCGATGCGGGGGCTTGCAGCCAGTCCAGAAACGCCTGCAGCTTGGCATGGTGCGCATCGTCGTCCTGCGGGTAGATGTGCCAGATCAGCGCCTTGCCGGCCCACAGGCCGCGCACCAGGGAGTCTTCTCCGCGCACGGCATTGAGGTCGCAAGCCCAGAGCATTTCATCAAAAACCGCCTGGGGGCACGGCGTGCGGTATGAAATATATAGCTGCCCGCGCTTATCTGTCGTGCCCTGGAGCACATTTTTGCTTGAAATTCCCAGCGCCTGCCGCACCGCGTGCGCGGGGCGACCAGGGGCTACCAGCAGGTGGGTGGGCGTGCTGGCGGCCTCGCAAAGCTGCAGCCATTGGGGCAGGGCGGCGGGCTCGTAGCAGAACAGCGACATCCATCGCACGGCCGCACCGGCGGCGCCGGCTGGCACTGGCAGGCTGGGGTGCGCGTGGGCGTTGCGCCATGCGGCCACGTCGTAGGCTTCTTGCCGCTGCATCAAGTCGGGTTCGCGCAGCAGGCCGCCGGTGGCGGCGGTAAAGCCTGGGTAGAAGAACCACCGCGTCCAGCCCTGGGCTGGGCCTGAGGAGAGGAGCGAGGGCAGGCGGTGGTTGCGTTCCACATAGCGCTCTGCCGACAGGTACTCCAGGTTGATCCATACAGGTTTTTGGCCTCTGACGCTTGCCTGGTAAGCGGCACTAGCTATGAATTCAGGAGTAATTTCGCAGCCGAAGGCCTCCACCATCACATCCGTGGGTGCTTCTTGCGCGCCAGGGGGCGGGGCGTGCCAGTCGCGCAGCTCCACGCCGGGGCAGCCCTGTGGTGCCATCCAGGCCAGGGCCGAGGCGTCGTCCACCCACAGGCGCACGCGCTGGCCTTGCCCGGCCAGCTGGGTTGCCAGGCGCCAGCACACGCCAATGTCGCCAAAGTTGTCGATCACGCGGCAGAACACGTCCCACTGCAATCTGGGCTGGGTGGTCAAAGTGGGGAGGTGGGTTCGGCTCATATCAGTGGTTCATGTTGCGATCATCACCCATGGCTCACGAAACTGGCGCTGCCCACGCCAGGGCCGCCGCGCAAGGGCCGCCCCGCCGCGCTGGCGGCGTCCCCCCGCTCTCGCAGCGCATGGCGCTGCGAGAGCGGGGGGAAGGCCCGCAGGGCCTCAGGGGGGCGTTTCATGGCATGCGCAGGTGGTCCACCAGCAGGCGCGCCACGCTGGAGAGAGACTCTTCCGAACGCACGCACAACTTGAGGTGGCGGTGCGCCCACGGCTCGTTCAAGGTGATGGTGCGGATGCCCAGCGTGCCTTTGTACAGCGCCGCGCTGCCTCGGGGCATGACCCCCACACCCAGCCCGGCGTTGACCATGAGGCACAGTGCGTCGTAGCTGGTGACCTGGATGCGCAGCTTCAGCGGCAGCCCAGCTTGCGCGGCGGCCTGGGTGAGCTGGTTGTTGATGGCGCTGCCAGGGTGGGCGCCCACAAAGTCGTAGGCCAGTGCCTCGCACAGCTTGACGGCCTTGCGCCGCGCCAGGGGGTGTTCAGATGGGGTGACCAGCACCAGCTCATCGGTGCGGTAAGGCAGCAGGGCCACCCGGTCGCCGTAGTCGCCATCGTTCAGGATGCCAATGTCTGCCGCGTTCTCGGCCACCGAATTTGCAATGGCCGTGCTGATCTGTTCCTGCAGCCGCACGTCTACCTGCGGGTGCAGCGCCATGAAGCTTTGCAGCTGGGCCGGCAGGAATTGGGTGATGGCCGAGATGTTGGCCACCACGCGCACATGGCCACGCACCCCGGTGCCGTATTCGCGCATCTGGCTGGCAATGCCGTCCAGATCGTTGAGTACGCCCCGCGCCAGGTGCAGCAAGGCAAAGGCGGCGGCCGTGGGGGTGGCGCCGCGGTTGCTGCGGGTGAACAGGTCCACGCGCAGGGCGTCTTCCAGGTCGGCCAGGCGGCGGCTAACGGCGGATGCCGCCAGGTGTTCGCGCTCTGCCGCGGCAGCGATGGTGCTTTCTTCCATCACGGCTACGAAAAGCCGCAGGGACACGGGATCAAGTTTCATGGTCTGCCGATGGTACTGCCGAGCGACCCAGCCATGCCCGTTTGCGATGGCGGCTTCGTGCATCAGCGTTTTGCGGTGCGCCCGCCCTTGCGCATGATCCCCGCCAACCCCAACGCATTGATTGTTTGCAGGAGAACCACCGCATGGCTTTGCCGCCCGCCGCACCGCCCCTTCCATCCAGCCCCGCTGCACTGCAAGGCGTGCGCGTCATTGAAATGGGCCAGCTGATCGCCGGGCCGTTTTGCGGCAAGACGCTGGGCGAGTTTGGCGCCGATGTGATCAAGATTGAGGCGCCTGAGACTGGCGACCCGCTGCGCAACTGGCGCCTGATCAAGGAAGGCACCTCGGTGTGGTGGCAAGTGCAGTCGCGCAACAAGCGCTCGGTGGCGCTGGACCTGCGGCAAAAAGAAGGCCAGACAATAGCCCGCCAGCTGATTGCCGAGGCCGATGTGCTGGTGGAAAACTTCCGCCCCGGCACGCTCGAAGGCTGGGGCATGTCGCCCGAAGAGTTGCACCAACTCAACCCCGGCCTGGTGATGCTGCGCATTTCTGGCTACGGCCAGACGGGGCCTTACCGCGATCTGCCAGGTTTTGGCGCCATCGGCGAGGCCATGGGCGGCCTGCGCCACCTGACGGGCGAGCCCGGCCGCGTGCCGGTGCGTGTCGGTGTCTCGATTGGCGACACGCTGGCCGCCCTGCACGGCACCATCGGCGTGCTCACGGCGCTGTACCACCGCAAGGTCAACGGCGGCAAAGGCCAGGTGATTGACGTGGCGCTGCACGAGGCGGTGTTCAACGTGATGGAAAGCCTGATCCCCGAATACAGCGCCTTCGGTGTGGTGCGCGAGGCGGCTGGCAGTGCGCTGCCGGGCATTGCACCGAGCAACGCCTACCCCTGCACGGACGGCTGGGTGCTGGTGGCGGGCAATGGCGACAGCATCTTCAAGCGGTTGATGGACGCCATCGGCCGGCCGGATCTGGGCGCGGCGCCCGACCTGGCCAACAACACCGGCCGCGTGGCGCGTGTGGAGGAAATCGACGCGGCCATTGGCGCCTGGAGCGCGCAGCGCACCGTGCAGCAGGTGCTGGATGCATTGGGCGCCGCCCGCGTGCCCGCGGGCAAGGTCTACACCGCCAAGGACATTGCCGAAGACCCGCACTACCGCGCCCGCGACATGCTGCTGACGCAAGAGACGCGCGATGGCTACAGCGTGGAAGTGCCGGGCATCGTGCCCAAGCTCTCGGCCACGCCCGGCACCATTCGCAGCAGTGCACCGCACCTGGGTGATGACACCGATGCCGTGCTGGCAGAAATGGGGCTCAATGCCGAGCAGATTGCGTTGCTGCGCAGCAAAGGAGTCGTGCAATGAACGCACCCAGCACCGTTTGGCAAGGCGCAGGCCGCCGCATCCACATGCAGGAAGTGGGCCTGCGCGATGGCCTGCAGATGGAGAAGGCCTTCGTGCCCACGGCCGACAAGATCGCGCTGTGCAATGCGCTGTCTGCCGCCGGTCTGTCCAAGATCGAGGTGACTTCGTTCACATCGCCCACGGCCATTCCGGCACTGAAAGACGCTGAAATTGTGATGCGCGAGATCACGCGCCGCCCTGGCACGGTCTACACCGCACTGGTGCCCAACCTGCGCGGTGCGGAGCGCGCCATTGAATCGGGCACGGACGAGCTGAACCTGGTCATGTCCGTCAGTGCCACCCACAACCTGGCCAACCTGCGCATGACGCAGGAACAGTCGTTCGCCGCACTGTCGCAGGTAGTGGCCCTGGCGCAGGGCGCCAAGGTAGCGGTGAATGTGTCGCTGTCGTGCGTGTTCGGCTGCCCCATGGAAGGCGATGTACCCGAGGCCGATGTGTTCGGCTGGGTGCAGCGTTTTGTGGATGTGGGCGTGCGCGGCATCACGCTGTGCGACACCACGGGCATGGCCTACCCCACGCAGGTGCACCGGCTCACGGCGGCGGCCCGTGCGCGCTGGGCGGGGGTGGAGTTCACCCTGCATTTCCACAACACGCGCGGCATGGGGCTGGCCAATGTGCTGGCCGCCATAGACGCGGGGGCAGACCGGTTTGACGCATCGCTGGGTGGCCTGGGCGGTTGCCCCTACGCGCCGGGCGCCAGCGGCAACGTGTGCAGCGAAGAAATCGTGCATGCGCTCGATTGCATGGGCTATGACACGGGGGTGGACCTCGCCCAGCTGGTGGCGGCGGCGCAGCAGTTACCCGCACTGATCGGCCACGACATCCCCAGCCAGATCGCCAAGGCTGGGCCGCGCCTGGCCTTGCATCCGGTACCGGCCGACTTTGAGGCGATTCGCCAGCGGGCACTGGCGCGCTGACCTGCACCTTTTTTCCCACCCATAACACCAGGAGACAACGCCATGACTTTCCCCACTCTGTCACGCCGCATCTTCACAGCGGCCGTGCTGTGCTCTGCTGCTTTCACCGCGGGCGCGCAGGACAAATACCCTTCCAAGCCCATCACCCTGGTGGTGCCGCAGGCGGCTGGTGGTGCCAATGACGCGATTGCGCGGGTGGTGGCGCAAAAGCTGGGCGAGCAACTGGGCCAGAGCGTGATCGTGGAAAACCGCCCTGGCGCGGGTGGCACGCTGGCCACAGGCACCACGGCCCGCGCGCGCAACGACGGCTACACCCTGCTGCTGACGGCCGACAGCGCCCATGTGATTGGCCCCGCGCTGTACAAGAACCCCGGCTTTGATCCGGTGAAAGACTTTGCACCCGTGGCCCCGGTGGCCACAGCGGGCTATGTTCTGGTGGCGCACCCATCGTTCCCTGCCAACACCGTGGCCGAAATGGTGGCCCTGGCCAAGGCCAGCCCTGGCAAGTATTCGATTGCCTCGGCGGGCAATGGCACGCTGAACCACCTGATTGGCGAGATGCTGCAAAAGGCTGCCGGCATCCAGCTGCAACACATCCCCTACAAGGGCTCGGCCGCAGCCGCCACCGACGTGGTGGGCGGGCAGGTGCCGCTGTCGGTGCAAAGCCTGCCGTCGGCCATTGCGTTCATCAAGGCGGGCAAGCTCAAGGTGCTGGGCGTGGTCAACGAAAAGCGCGTGGCCGCGCTGCCCGATACGCCCACCATTGGCGAAACCATCAAGGGCTTTGGCCAGGCGCCCTGGTACGCGCTGTTTGCGCCCGCAGGCACGCCTGCTGCCATCGTGGCGCAGTTGCAAACCGAAGTGGCCCGCGCGCTGGAGCACAAGGACGTGGTCGAGAAACTGGCCACCGTGGGCTGCGAGCCCTTCAAGGGCACGGCGGCGCAGTTGGCGGCCCTGGTGCAGGCAGACCTGCCCAAGTGGAGCCTGGTGGTGAAAGACACCGGCGCCACGGTGGACTGAACCCTGCCGCACCACAGTCCCCCATTCACAACATCAACGACGGAGACCCCATGAAGCTACATCGCAAGCAATTCACCACCCTCGCCCTGGCGGCCCTGGCCACAGGCTTTCTGGGCAGCGCCACAGCGCAATCTGCCTACCCCAGCAAGACCGTGACCATGGTGGTGCCTACCGCCGCTGGCGGCACCACCGACCTGTCGGCCCGCATGCTGGCGCAGGCCCTGGGCCCCGTGCTCGGCCAGACGGTGGTGGTGGACAACAAGGGCGGTGGTAACGGCAACATTGCCGCCAGCATCGTCAAGCGCGCCGAGGCCGATGGCTACACGCTGCTGATGCAGTACTCGGGCTACCACGTCATCTCGCCCCACATCACCAAGCAAAAGCAGTGGGACCAGGGCGACTTCCAGCCCGTGGCCAACATCATCTCGGCCCCGCAGATCATCGTGGTGCGGGCCGACCTGCCGGTGAAAACGCTGCCTGAGCTGATCGCCTACGCCAAGGCCAACCCCGGCAAGCTCAACTACGCCTCGTCGGGTAACGGCTCGCTGCAGCACGTCACGGGTGCCATGCTGGAGCAGCAGGGTGCCATCAAGATGGTGCACGTGCCTTACAAGGGCACCGGCCCCGCGCTGCAGGACCTGCTGGGCGGCCAGGTGGACCTGACTTTTGGCACCGCGCCTCCGTTCATGCCGCACATCGCCAGCGGCAAGCTGCGCGTGCTGGCGGTGACGGGCAAGCAGCGCCTGCCCAGCCTGCCGGATGTGCCGACCACGGCCGAGGCGGGCTACCCCAAGGTCGATGCCACTTCCTGGTTTGCGGTGTTTGCACCGGCCGGCGTGTCCAAGGCCGTGGTGGACAAGCTGACAGCGGACATCCGCACCGTGGTGCAAAGCCCCACATTCCAGCAAAAGGCGCAGGAGCAGGGCGCGACGGCCGATTACCAGACGCCCGCGCAGCTGGGTGACAAGGTGCGTGCTGACCTGGCCAACTGGGCCACGGTGGTGAAAACCTCGAAGATCGAGGCGGAATAAGCATAAAAATGGCTTGTAGCGCTTGTTGGATAAGCGCTGCAAGCTATAAAAAATGTAGCTATAGGAGTCACGTTGCTGCTGCACCGTTGTGGCGCGGCCACAATACGCTGCATGTCTGATGTGCATTCCGAAGAACTTCTGGCCCAGGTGGCTGCGCTGCCTGCGCTGCCGGGCGTGTACCGCTATTTCGACGCGCAGGATGCGCTGCTGTACGTGGGCAAGGCGCTCAACCTCAAGCGCCGGGTATCGAGCTACTTCCAGAAGAACCATGGCGGCACGCGCATTGGCCACATGGTCAGCAAGATCGTGCGCATGGAGACCACGGTGGTGCGCTCCGAGGCCGAGGCGCTGCTGCTGGAAAACAACCTGATCAAGACGTTGAACCCCAAGTTCAACATCCTGTTCCGCGACGACAAGAGCTACCCTTACCTCAAGATCACCGGCACGGCTGGGGGCACTGGTGACGCGCCGGGCCAAGTCTTTCCGCGCATGGCGTACTACCGTGGGGCGGTGGACAAAAAGCACCGCTACTTTGGCCCGTACCCCAGCGCCTGGGCGGTGAAGGAGAGCATTCAGCTTCTGCAAAAAGTGTTCAGGCTGCGCACCTGCGAAGACACGGTGTTTGCCAACCGCACGCGGCCCTGCCTGCTGTACCAGATCAAGCGCTGCACCGGGCCTTGTGTGGACCTGATTTCGCCCGAAGCCTATGCCGCCGACGTGCAGCATGCTGAGGCGCTGCTGCGTGGTGAAACGCAGGAGCTGCTGCAGGCGCTGGAGGTGCGCATGATGGCGCACTCTGACAAGCTCGAATTCGAGCAGGCGGCCGAGGTGCGCAACCAGATCCAGGCGCTGTCGCGGGTGCTGCACCAGCAGGCCATTGAAACGGTGGACGACAAGGATGTGGACATCCTCGCCGTGCGTGTGCAAGGCGGGCGCGCCTGCGTCAATCTGGCCATGGTGCGCGGTGGCCGCCACCTGGGTGACCGGCCTTACTTCCCCGTGCACGTAGAGGATGCCGCCGCCGTGTTTGAGGAAGAGGGCGGTGATGGCTCTGACGAAGCCGCATCCCATCCCGCGCCTGTCGCGCGCCCGGTAGAGGCACTGGTGCTGGAAGCCTTCATCGCCCAGCATTACATCGGCGTGCCGGTGCCGCCCTTGCTGGTCACCAGCGTGGCGGTGGACAAGGCGCTGATGGACGCATTGACCGAGCAAACCGGTGTGCGCGTACATGCCATCCACCAGCCGCGCGAGCAGCGCCGTGCCTGGCTCGACATGGCGCAAAAGAACGCCGACTTGCAACTGGCACGCCTGTTGGCGGAAGAGGGCTCGCAACAGGCCCGCACGCGTGCTTTGGCCGAGGCATTGGACTTGCCGCCCGAAGACCTGGATCAGCTCACGATCGAGTGCTTCGACATTTCGCACACTGCGGGCGAAGCCACCCAGGCATCGTGCGTGGTGTTCCACCACCACAAGCTGCAAAGCAGCGAGTACCGTCGCTACAAGATCGAAGGCATCACCGGCGGCGACGACTATGCCGCCATGCGCCAGGTGCTGACGCGGCGCTACAGCAAGGTGGTTGAAGCCCAGCGCGAAGAGGGCGGTATCGACTTTGCCGCGGCAGGGGTCGATGGCGCAGCGCCGCAGCGCAAGGGGGCTGCGCGCCTGCCCGACTTGGTGCTCATCGACGGTGGCAAGGGCCAGGTGGGTGTGGCCCGTGAGGTGTTCACCACCTTGGGCCTGGACCTGGCCCGCATCGTGGGAGTGGAGAAGGGCGAGGGCCGCAAGGTGGGTCTGGAAGAACTGGTGTTTGCCGATGGGCGCGAGAAGGTGTACCTGGGCAAGGACTCGGCCGCGCTGATGCTGGTGGCGCAGATCCGCGACGAGGCACACCGCTTTGCCATCACCGGCATGCGGGCTGCGCGGGCCAAGGTGCGGGTGGGTGGCGGTCAGCTCGAAGAAATTGCGGGGGTTGGCCCCAAGAAGCGCGCGCGTCTGCTGCAGCGCTTTGGCGGGGTGCGCGGCGTGGCGGCTGCCAGCGTGGAAGACATCGCCACGGTGGAAGGCATTTCGCGCGAGCTGGCGGAAGAGATTTACCGCGCCTTGCGCTAGTGTGGTGTCTCAAAAGTAATCATCAAATAATGGTACTCGCTGCCCGCGCCACAGATGCCAAGATGGTGTCCGCACTTTTATGCCACACGAACG
>NZ_CAXIAK010000043.1:0-27505 GCF_964021665.1 uncultured Acidovorax sp. | reverse complement strand
TGCCACCACGTCCACCTACACACCCGAGGCCCTGGCGTTTGCGCGGGCCAACAGCATCCACACGCTGGACGGCGCCGGGCTGCTGCAACTCATCAGCCGCCGCACGCCTGCGCAGCAGCAGGAACTGCTGCAAGTGGCTTATGAGGGAGAGTATTGGCGCCCCACCTGTGCCAGCTGCGGCACCAAGATGGTGGAGCGCAGCCGCAGCAGCGATGGTGGCCTGTTCTGGGGCTGCACCAACTACCCGCGCTGCAAGCGCACGCTGCCCAAGGCCACCGGCGGTTAGCTATTGATTTCATAGCTGGTAGCGCTTGATGGACAAGCGCTACAGCCGATTTTGATTCAAAACTATCGCAGCACAAATTCCATCACCGCGCAGACGGCGGCCACCTGCGCGGCGGTGCATTCCTCGGGTGTGGTGCGGGCGCTGTCGGGGTAGACCTCGGTGGTGGTGGTGTAGCGCGCGCCGGTCACGCTGGCACACAAGCCCAAGGCCTGCAAGGGGTAGGCAATGATGCCGGGCGCCAGCACGGGCGAGCCGATGATCTGCTGGCGCTCGTCTGCCGGGGCGATGTGGGTTACGGCGGCCACAGCCTGCAGCACGGCTTGCTGGAAGGCGGGTTGCAGGTTTTCGGTGTCGTCTACCAGGTAGAAGCCGTCGGGAATGGTGCCGGGCTGAAATGCCTTGCCGTCCCGCGCGGCGAGTGCGGGGCGGTATTCAGATTCGTCGGTGTCGGTGGTTTCGTGCAGGTCAATGTGCGCGGCGAACTGCCCGCGCAGGGGCGCAACCAGGGCCATGAGCGCAGCGGATTCCTGCACCGTGGTGCCGGGGCGGAAGCTGCGGTTGGGGTCGATGGCGTCGTGGTTCCAGCGCTGGATACGCTCCCACCCCCAGGGGCTGACGCAGGGGGCCACCAGCCAGTTCACGCGGCCTGC
Organism: uncultured Acidovorax sp.; assembly: GCF_964021665.1. Lineage (NCBI taxonomy): Bacteria > Pseudomonadati > Pseudomonadota > Betaproteobacteria > Burkholderiales > Comamonadaceae > Acidovorax > uncultured Acidovorax sp. The sequence continues at coordinate 26,569 of NZ_CAXIAK010000043.1, read as the reverse complement.
GTAGCGTTCGCCATGCTCATCCACAAAACGCAAGGCGCCCAGCACGCCGCTGGTTTCATAACCATGCACGCCGCCCGTGACCAGCACCGTGGGCAGACCTGCTACCCACTGGCGGGGGCGAATGGCGTGCACGGGGTAGCGGTCATCGCCATAGGCCACTTCGCCGTAGCGGCTGACATCAAAGCGCGTGCGCAGGCCTTCCACCACCGCCAGCACATCGTTGGCATAGCTGCGCTGGCGCACTTGCCGCGCGCGCCACTGGGCTTGCTCGGCAGGCCCCCAGGCCTGGCCGGGGGTGCCGATGGGGTAGGACGAAGGGGGGAAAGCCGAGGGGTTGGCGGTGCTGGGTGCAGTCATGGGATGGGGGTTTGCATTCAATCGGATAACCAGGCGGTGCTGCAGCACGGCAAGGCGAACGAACGCGGTTATGCGTTGGAAGGCAAAGCCGTATGAAGGCCACGGCGGCCAGGCCGGTGTGGTCACCGGCCCATTGCCAGGGCGCTTATTTTGCCCCCCTGCCCCAGCAGCATCAGGGCGTTACTTGAGCCACTTGTCGGCGGCTTGCTTGATGGCGCCACGACTTTCCATCAAACCCCACACAAAGCCCATCACACGGGTGTAGTCGGCGTCGTCGGTGGGCACCATGAAGCCCAGGTAGTTCTTGGGGGTGAGGGGTGCATCCACAAACGCGGCGTGCAGGCGGATGTCCACGCGGGCGTAGTGCAGGGCTTCGTAGGTTTCGGTAATCATGACGTCGCCCTTGCCTTCAGCGATCAGCGCGGGGATTTCGGCGTTCTTGTCGTGCGTGCTGACCTGCGCAGCCTTCAGGTTGGCCAGCACATAGGTTTCGTTGGTGCCGCCGGGGTTTTTGATGACGCGCACGCTGGGCTGGTTCATGGCGTCCACGCTGGTGAACCTGGCCTTGTCGGCCGCGCGCACCAGGGCCACTTTGCCGAAGGGTGCGTAGCCGGGCAGCATGTCGAACAGGCGCATGCGGTTCACATTGCGGGTGATGCCGCCCACGGCCACGTCAAACTTGTCGCCCTGCAGGTCTTTGACCAGGTTGGGCCACGAGGTGGGCACGTATTCAATCTTCACGCCCAGTTCTTTGGCCATGGTTTCGATCACGTCGATGTCGTGGCCCGAATAACCGCCATCGGTCTTGATGGCAAACGGCCGGTAGTCGCCCGGCGTGCCCACGCGGATGACCTTGGTTTCCATGATCTTGTCGAGCCGCGGGCCAGCCACGGCAGCCTGGGTGAACGACAAGGTAGCCACCACGGCAGCAGCAGCCACTGCCAGGAATTTGTTGGGGGTCATTTTCAAAAAGCTCCAAAAGGGTGAACGTGCCAGCAGAACCAGCGGCACAAGGTATGCCAAAGCAAGGGGGGTGCCAATGCGTAGAAACCATTTGCATGCTTATCAATGCAGCGCCGTATAGCCCCGGTGCATATGAGCGATTAGTTTTAACAAATGGCCATTCGTCATCGATTGAAATATCCTTCATACACTGTTGAGCAAGACACCCGTTTCAGAAGGAGAGAACCATGAGCAACGAAGCCAAATGCCCTTTCACCGGCGCGCAAGCCAGCGTACAAGGCGCGAAGACTGCTACCGCCCGCCAGACCAACCGCGACTGGTGGCCCAACCAACTGAACCTGGGCATCCTGCACCAGCACGCCCCCGCATCCAACCCGCTGGGCGAAGACTTTGACTACGCCGCCGCTTTTGAAAAGCTGGACTACGCAGCCCTCAAGGCCGACCTGAAGGCGCTGATGACCGACTCGCAAGACTGGTGGCCCGCCGACTGGGGCCACTACGGCGGCCTGTTCATTCGCATGGCCTGGCACAGCGCCGGCACCTACCGCACCAGCGATGGCCGTGGCGGCGCAGGCACTGGCAACCAGCGTTTTGCCCCGCTGAACAGCTGGCCCGACAACGGCAACCTGGACAAGGCCCGCCGCCTGCTGTGGCCCATCAAGCAAAAGTACGGCAACGCCATCTCGTGGGCCGACCTGATGATCCTGGCGGGCAACGTGGCGCTCGAATCCATGGGCTTCAAGACCTTCGGCTTTGCCGGTGGCCGTGCCGACATCTGGCAGCCCGAAGAAGACATCTACTGGGGTTCGGAAGCCGAATGGCTGGCCACCAGCGACAAGCCGAACAGCCGCTACAGCGGCGAGCGCGACCTGGACCCCCCCCTGGCCGCCGTGCAGATGGGCCTGATCTACGTGAACCCCGAAGGCCCGGACGGCAAGCCCGACCCCGTGGCCAGCGGCCGCGATGTGCGCGAAACCTTTGCCCGCATGGCGATGAACGACGAAGAAACCGTGGCCCTGGTGGCCGGCGGCCACACCTTCGGCAAGGCCCACGGCGCGGGCGACCCCAAGCTGGTCGGCCCGGAGCCCGAAGCCGCCCCGCTGGAAGCGCAGGGCCTGGGCTGGATCAACCAGTTTGGTACCGGCAAGGGCGTGCACACCACCACCAGCGGCATTGAAGGCGCCTGGAAGCCCAACCCCACCACCTGGGACAACGGCTACTTCGACATGCTGTTTGGCTACGAGTGGGAGCTGACCAAGAGCCCATCCGGCGCGCACCAGTGGGTGACCAAGGATGTGAAGCCCGAGCACATGATCCCCGACGCGCACGACCCCAGCAAGAAGCACGCGCCCATGATGACCACGGCCGACCTCTCGCTGCGCATGGACCCTGCGTACGAAAAGATCGCCCGCCGCTTCCACCAGAACCCCGCCGAGTTTGCCGACGCCTTCGCCCGCGCCTGGTTCAAGCTGACCCACCGCGACATGGGCCCCAAGGCCTTGTACAAGGGCCCTGAAGTACCGGCCGAAGACCTCATCTGGCAAGACCCGCTGCCAGCGGTAGACCACGCATTGATCGACGCGCAGGACGCAGCCGCGCTCAAGGCCCAGGTGCTCGCATCAGGCCTGACGGTGGCCGAGCTGGTGTCTACCGCCTGGGCTTCGGCATCCACCTTCCGTGGGTCGGACAAGCGCGGCGGTGCCAACGGTGCACGCATCCGCCTGGCACCGCAAAAGGACTGGGAAGCCAACCAGCCCGCCCAGCTGGCCAAGGTGCTGGGCGTGCTCGAAGGCATCCAGGCTGCATTCAATGCTGCACAAACCGGTGGCAAGAAGGTATCCCTGGCCGACCTGATCGGGCGCGCGGGCAACGCTGGTGTGGCAGCCGCTGCCCAGGCCGCAGGCCAGTCGGTGCAAGTGCCCTTCACCCCCGGCCGCACCGACGCCAGCCAGGCGCAGACCGATGTGGAATCGTTCGCCGTGCTGGAGCCCGTGGCCGATGGCTTCCGCAACTACCAGAAGAAGACGTACAGCGTGCCCGCCGAGGCCTTGCTCATCGACAAGGCGCAGTTGCTGACCCTGAGCGCGCCCGAAATGAGCGTGCTGGTTGCAGGCCTGCGCGTCATCGGCACCAACGTGGGTGGCACACAGCACGGAGTGTTCACCCAGCGTGCCGGGCAGTTAACGAACGACTTCTTCACCAACCTGCTGGACATGGGCACCGCCTGGAGCCCCGCATCGCCCGCCAACGAGGTGTATGAAGGCCGCGACCGCCAAACCGGCGCTGTGAAGTGGACAGGCACCCGAGTGGACTTGGTGTTCGGTTCCAACTCGCAACTTCGTGCCATTGCCGAGGTGTACGCCCAGGCCGATGCAATGCCCAAGTTTGTGCGCGACTTTGTGGCCGCATGGACCAAGGTGATGAACCTGGACCGCTTCGATGTAGCGTGACGCACTTTCCCCCCCCCTCTCTCACATCGCTCCACGGCACGGGCGGAGGGGGCCACTCGGCGCGCCATGCCCCCCGGCCGCACACCGTGGCGGTCGGGGGCTGGCGCCAAAGGCCACAGCAAGGGGGCGCCGAGTCTTCCCGCACAGTCCGCCAGTCCCACGCCATCAAGCCCTGCCCCCACCGCGGGGCTTTTTTGTGCCAGTCACATCACTTTTTGCGCCCCGTGGGGCCCGACCGTTTCCGCGAGATAGCGGCAGATGCTGAAATGGCCCAATTCTCGAACTTGGCAAAAATCAACAAACGCATCGAAAAATCACCATCTTCTATAAATAGCTATCTACTTTCGCCATTTTCTTGACCGGTGCACCACACCTCAAAGCCCTTCAAAACGCGTTTTCCTCCACTACACTCCGGCCCCGACCTGTCCACCCAGGCTGACGCTGAGGCCCTGGGCAGTGTTTTTTTGCGCATTGCCGGAGAACCCGATGTCCTCACCTCACCCGCAGCCAGCGTCCCTCGCGCGCCGCAGCCTTGATGCTGTGTGGCACCCCTGCACACAAATGGCGCGGGCCGAGCACCTGCCGCCGCTGGCCATCGCCCGGGGCAATGGCCCCTGGCTGGAAGACACGGCAGGGCAACGCTACTTTGACGCCAACAGCTCCTGGTGGGTCAACCTGTTCGGCCACAGTGATGCTGGCGTGCACAACGCCATCCGCGAGCAGCTGGGCACCCTGCCCCACGTGATGCTGGCCGGCTGCACCCACGAGCCCGCCGTGCGCCTGGCCGAGCGCCTGGGTGCACGCACTGGCGGCGCCCTGGGCCACGCCTTCTTCGCATCCGACGGTGCCAGCGCGGTCGAGATTGCACTCAAGCAGAGCTTCCACAGCTGGCGCAACCTGGGGCAAGCGCAGCGGCGCGAGTTTGTGTGTCTGCAAAACGGCTACCACGGCGAAACCATCGGTGCGCTGGCCGTGACCGACGTGGCCGTGTTCCGCGATGCGTACGACCCGCTGCTGATGCGTGCCCACACCGTCGAATCACCCGATGAGAGCCGGGGCAACGAGGCCGCCGCCCTGGCCGCGATGCGCGCGCTGCTGGCCGAGCGCGCCGAGCACATCGCCGCCGTCATCGTCGAGCCCCTGGTGCAGGGCGCAGCCGGCATGGTCATGCACGGGCCGGGCTACCTGCGCGGTCTGCGCGCCCTCACCCGCGAGTTCGGCGTGCACCTGATTGCCGACGAAATCGCCGTGGGCTGCGGGCGCACCGGCACCTTCTTCGCCTGGGAGCAGACCGAGCCCACCGGACCAGCCGACTGGCCCGACTTCATCCTGCTGTCCAAGGGCATCACCGCCGGTACCCTGCCGCTTTCGCTGGTGCTGAGCAGCGAAGCCGTCTACCGGGCCTTCTGGAGCGAAGACGTGGGGCGGGGCTTTTTGCACTCGCACTCGTACACCGGCAACGCCCTGGCCTGCGCCGCCGCCAACGCCGTGCTCGACCGCTTTGATGCGGGCCAGGCAGAGCGCGTGCGCGTGCAGGCCGCCTGCCTGGCCACCCACTGCGCGCCGCTGGCCACCCACACGCGCGTGCGCCACTGGCGCCAGCGCGGCCTGATCCTGGCGTTTGACGTGGCCGAAGCCGGCGCTGGCTTCAGCGAGCGCTTTCACCTGGCGGCACGCCGCCACGGCCTGCTGATCCGCCCCATCGGCGCCACCGTCTACCTGATGCCGCCCTACCTGATCGACGACGAAAGCGCCGCTTTCCTGGCCCGTGCCGTGGCCGCCGCCCTCGACGACGTCACCGCCAAGGACTGAGCCATGCTGCTTGACCACCTGAACCACCAGCTTGCGGCCATCGCCGCACGCCACCAGACCCGCAGCCTGCGCATGGCCCACAGCCCCACCGGACCGCGCCAGAGGGTGCGCGATGCGCAGGCCAGCCCGGGGGATGAGCGGGAGTTGCTCATGTTCTGCTCCAACGACTACCTGGGCCTGGCCGGCCACCCCGCGCTGGCCCAGGCCCTGGCCGAGGGTGCCGCGCACTGGGCTGGCGGCTCGGGCGCGTCGCACCTCATCAGCGGCCACACCGCCGCCCACGAGGGGCTGGAGGCCACGCTGGCCGGCTGGTACGCGCCCCACATCCCGCAGGCCCGGTGCCTCACCTTCAGCACGGGCTACATGGCCAACCTGGCCGTGACCACCGCGTTGGGCGACGCCGAGGCCGAGTTCTTCTCAGACGCGCTCAACCACGCCTCGCTGATCGACGGCATGCGCCTGGCCAAGGCCCCCGTGCAGCGCTACCCGCACGCCGACCTCGCCACCCTGGCCGCCCAGCTCGCCGCCAGTACGGCGCGCATCAAGCTCATCGTGACCGACGGCGTCTTCAGCATGGATGGCGACATCGCCCCGCTGCCCGCGCTGCTGCGCCTGGCCGAGGCCCATGACGCCTGGCTGGTGGTGGACGACGCCCACGGCTTTGGCGTGCTGGGCGAGCGCGGGCGCGGTGTGCTGGAACACTTTGGCCTGTGCAGCGAACGGCTGATCCTGGTCGGCACCCTGGGCAAGGCGGCCGGCCTGGCCGGGGCTTTCGTCGTGGCGCACGCCACCATCGCGCAGTACCTGCTGCAGGCCGCACGCACCTACATCTTCACCACCGCCTCGCTGCCCGCCGTGGCCCACGCCTTGTGCACCAGCCTGGCGCTGATCGAGGGAGCCGAAGGCCAGGCACGGCGCCAGCAACTGCAAGCATTGCAGGCCCGGCTGCGCGCCGGCGTGCAGGCGCTCATGGCGCGCCGACCTGACTTGGGCTGGCGGCTGGCCGATTCCGACACCCCCGTGCAACCGCTGATCGTGGGCGACAACGCCGCCGTGATGGCGCTGGCCGCGCGGCTTGATGCGGCGGGCCTGCGCGTTCCCGGCATCCGCCCGCCCACCGTGCCCGAAGGTGAGGCACGCCTGCGCATCACCCTGTGTGCGAGCCACACCGAGGCCGATGTGGACGCGCTGCTGCATGCGCTGCAAAACACCCTGACAAGCGACCTGGAGACCGCCACACCATGACCCGTGCCTTCTTTGTCACCGGCACCGACACCGAGATCGGCAAGACCACCATCACCGCCGCGCTCACGCACTGGGCAGCCCAGGCCGGGCGGCGCAGCGTGGCTGTCAAGCCCGTGGCGGCCGGCCAGGAGGCCGTGAGCGGCCCCGCAGGACTGCACTGGGTCAATGAGGATGTGGCCCGCCTGCAAGCGGCCAGTAACCTCCCCGACCTGAGCGATGCCGATGTGGGCCCACTGCAGCTGCGCACCCCCTGCGCGCCGCACATCGCCGCCGCACTGGAGGGGGTGAGCATCGACCGCACCGCTCTGCTGAGCGCAGTGCGCGCCACGCTGGCGCGGGCGGAGGTCGGCTTTGTGGAAGGCGTGGGCGGCTTCTGCGTGCCGCTCACCGCCGACTGGGACACCGCCGACCTCGCCGCCGAGCTGGCCTTGCCCGTGGTGCTGGTGGTGGGCCTGCGCCTGGGCTGCATCAACCACGCCCTGCTCACCGCCCAGGCGATTCGTGCGCGCGGGCTGGCGCTGGCCGGCTGGGTGGGCAACACCGTGGACGCCACCCAACCCCACCAGGCCGACAACCTGACGGCGCTGGCCGACCGGCTGAACGCCCCCTGCTGGGGCGTGGTACCACGCCTGGGCGGCTCTGAGCCGGGCGCGGCAGACGTGGCAAGCCACCTGAACACCGCCGAGCTGCACACGGCCTTGCTGGCCTGAGCCATTCGAAAATTCACAAAATTTGGCTCTAGCGCTTATCCACAAGCGCAAGCAGCTATCAAAACAGAAGCAAGCCTTTCTCCCGCCACCCCTTCCGTTGCGGTATGGTCGCGGGTTTTCTCACTGCACCACACACCATGAACTTTGCCAGCCGCCTCCAGCAACTGCCTTCCATCGCCCACCTTTCCGCCCTGCATGTGTTGGGCGCCGACAACCAACCTACCGCCACGCTAGAAAACAAGCCCGGTCAAGCGGGTTCGCTGGCCGTGTACCACGCGCTGGCTGCCCTGTATGGCGGCCGCATCACCCCTGCTGCCGCCAGCCTGGGCCTGGAGTGGTATGCCGAACACACGGCCGACGCCCACGCCAACCCCGGCAAGCACCCCAACATTGATCGCCTGGTGCAGTGGGCGCAAGGCAGCACCAGCTACGAAGTGCGCCTGCAGGCTGCCGCGTAAAACCATCCCTTTCGCAACGCGATGTAAATGTTATGCAGCCACGCGGCTGCGCCATTTACAGCGCCAGGGGCACAGATCATGATGGGCGCCCATTCTTCGTTGCCTGCATCCCTTGTTCTGGAGCCCCCATGCCCGCCAACTCGTCTGCCCCCGGCACCGTCACGCTGCACCGCGTTCTGCGCGCACCGCCTGAGCGCTTGTACCGCGCCTTTCTGGACCCCGACGCCATGGCCAAATGGCTACCGCCGCACGGTTTCACCGGCCGCGTGCTCGAGCTGGATGCGCGCGTAGGCGGGCGCTACCGCATGCAGTTTTGCAACCTTGCCACCGGACAAGTGCACGCGTTTGGGGGGGAGTACCTGGAACTGGTGCCCCATGAGCGCATCGTCCACACCGACCGGTTTGACAACGCCCACTTGCCCGGCGAGATGCGTACCACCGTCACCTTCAAGCCCGTCTCCGTGGGCACCGAGCTCAAGGTAGTGCAAGAAGGCATTCCGGCCATGATTCCTGCCGAGGCCTGCTACCTGGGGTGGCAGGAGTCGCTGCTGCTGCTCGCCCAACCGGCCGAGGCCGCCATACCGGACTAATGCGGGGGTTGTGCCGGCCCTGGCCCGCGCTCATCCATTCGCTCCTCTTTTGATAGCTGTCGGCGCTTATTACCCGTACACCAAGGCCATTTTTCATTCAAACTCGGTTACCCTTGGCACCTTACTCTTTAGGAATGCACCATGAAAAAACTCAACGTCACCATCCAGCTTGAAATGTCCGTGCCCGACGACTGGAGCCTGGTGGAAACGTCTGAAGGCACGCCCGTGCTCCAGCTGCCCGACGGCACGTTCATGGACCTGGCCATCGAGCCCCTGTTTGCCACCAACCCCGAAGAGACCTGGAGCAGCACCGACGACGATGACGTGCTGAACGATGTGCTGGACATGGTGGACAGCGAATCCGTCACCTACGAATTCACACCTGTCTGACGCGGGCATGCCAGCCAACCAGCTAGCTAGCTAGCAACTCACTTCAAATTTGATAGCTGCCAGCGCTTATAGAATAAGCGCTGGCAGCTATTTTTCTTTCAAACCCCACACCCTTCCATGCCGTACTTGAACCGCCGCCACCTGCTCGCGTCCCTCACCCTGGCATCGTTGCCCGGCATTGGCTTGGCGGCCAAGCAGCGGCCCGCGCCCGCAGGTGTCTGGCCGCGCGCGTTGGCAGTGCCGGGCGGCGTGGCGCGGCTGTCGCTAGGCCCCGCAGCGCAGCGGCCCCGCGTGCAGGTGCGCCAGGGTGATGCGGACGTGCCCGTGCTGGTGGTGGGCGATGCCATCGAGTGGACGGCCGTGCTGGGCATTCCACTGGCCGCCGCCACGGGCGATGCCCATGTGACGGTGCTGCCCACAGCGGCCGAAGGGCAGGCACGGCAGGTTCACTACACCGTGGCCCCCAAACGGTATGCGGAGCAAAAGCTCACCGTCTCGCCCCGCACGGTAGACCTGTCGCCCGAAGACCAGGCCCGCTACGAGCGGGAACGCGACCACCAGGCCCGCATCATGGCCACGTGGAGCGAACCCGCAGGCGGCGCCCTTCCGTCACTGCACATGCGCCAGCCTACGCCGGGGCGGCGCTCCAGCTCGTTTGGACTGCGGCGGGTGTTCAACGGGCAAGCCCGCAATCCGCACAGCGGCATGGACATTGCCGCCCCCACCGGCACGCCCATCGTGGCGCCGCTGCCGGGCACTGTGATTGACACTGGCGACTATTTTTTCAACGGCGGCACGGTGTGGCTGGACCACGGTCACGGCGTGCTCACCATGTATTGCCACCTGAGCAGCATCGACGTGCAGGTGGGCGACACCCTGAGCGCAGGCGACGCTTTCTGCAAGGTGGGCGCCACCGGCCGCGTGACCGGGCCGCATCTGCACTGGGGCGTGATGCTCAACCGCTCCATGGTGGACCCTGCCCTGTTCATGGACTGACCGGGGCTGGAGCACAATCCTCCCCATGCGTGGAAAGGCCGGTGCCGTAGCCCCTGCCCCACGTAACTCATACCTTTGGTCTGCCCCATGCGCTTCATCCTGCCTTCTACTCGCCTGCACCCTGTTGCACGGGTTCGCCCAGCGCTGGGCGCCCTGGCCTGCGCGGTGGCTCTTCTGTGCTCTGGCTGCGCCGTGGTGGCTGTGGCCGACGCAGCGGTTACGGTGGTGAGCACCACGGTGAAAGTGGGTGCGACCGTGGTGGGCACCACGGTAGACGTAGGCGCCGCCGGGGTGCGGGCCGTGGTGGGCAAAGACGAAGACTGACGCGAGCCGCTGCCGCTCAACGCCCCATGACCCCACCCAGCCCCCGCCCCAAGCTCACCCGCCCCTTGGCCACCGTGGCGCAGCCCGCCCGCAAGGCAGCGCCCGCGCGGGCGGGCGTGCGCAGGCCCGTGGCCGAACGCATCGCGCCCGAAGACGCGCTGCTGATCTGCTTTTACAAGCCCTACGGCGTGCTCAGCCAGTTCACGCCCGAGGGCAAGTGGCAAGGCCTCAAGGATTACATCGACCTGCCCGGCGTGTATGTGGCCGGGCGGCTGGACGCGGACAGCGAGGGACTGCTGCTGCTGACCAACGATGGCAAGCTGCAAGCGCACATTGCAGACCCGCGCTTCAAGATGGAGAAGACTTACTGGGTGCAGGTGGAAGGCACACCCGACGAAGCCACCCTGGCCGCCCTGCGCCAAGGCGTGGTGCTGAATGACGGCCCCACCCTGCCCGCCCGTGCACGCCTGTTGAACCCGCCCCCGGATGTGGGTGAACGCGTGCCTCCGATCCGCGAGCGCAAGTCCATCCCCACGTCGTGGCTGGAGCTAGTGATCCGCGAAGGCCGCAACCGCCAGGTGCGCCGCATGACGGCCGCCGTGGGCTACCCCACGCTGCGCCTGGTCAGGGCAGCCGTGGGGCCCTATTCGCTGGAAGGGCTTGCGCCCGGCCTGTGGAAACAGGTGAACGCGCGGTAGCCAACGCCCGGCTGCTAATTTGCAGCCACGCTTGCAAGCGTGCGCCTGCGGGGTGTGAGGGGTGTGCGGGGCGTGCGGCAGCAGTGCCGAACCGTCAAATCAGCTCAATCAAGCTATCAAGCAAACACGTTGACGTAGCGCCCCGTGCTGGAGGCCCCGGCCACACGTCCGTCTGCCCTGAGCAGCGTGGGGTCCGACGGTGGGGACGCCAGCGTCACTCCCGGGGGCGTGGTGGCAGGACGCGATGCTGCATCAGTGGCCGCAGCCAAGCTGCCACGCGCCCGGTTGGCACGCTGGTCGGCGCTGGCGGATTGGGTGCTGAGGTCGTCAGCACGGGCCTGCTCCTGGTCTGCGCTGCGCTGGGCGGCCTGCGCCTGGCTTTGCAGCGCGCGCGCCGTTTGCTCTGCCTGCTGCGCTTCGCGCCGAGCACTCTGTACAGCCAGGGAGGTATTGGCTGCAGGGGCCACACTGCGAACGGCGGAAACCATGGCGAACTCCTGACGCTAGGGGGTGGTGCTGGGGGTGAACCTGCGGTGTGCGATAGACCGGCTGCGTCAGCCAGCGGCCGACATGCTGTCCACACCCTGGTAGGCCCGGCGGGCCTGCGCACCCAGGGCCCCTGCCACTTCAGTGGAAGTGGATTGGGCCGTGGCCCTGCGATTGGCCTCGGCAGCCGCATCGGTCTCGGCCACTTGGCGCGCCTGCATGGCGTCGCTGGTCTGCCGGGCCGTCATGCGATCCTGGTCTTGTGTGTCCTGCGCCTGTCGCACCTCTTGCGTCTGCCGGGCCGAAAGCTCTTGCGCGCGGCGGCTGAAGGTGGCGGTGGTTTCACCGGCGTCGCTGGAGGAGTTGGCCGCATTGCCGGGCTGTGCGGCTGCTTCGCGGCGGGCGTTGCCCGCAGACTGAACGGCGGTGGTGGCAGTCAGCGGGCCGTATCGGGCGGCGGCATCGGCGCGGGGCTGAACAGATTCCATGGCTGTCTCCTGTTGCAGTGCATAAAAACCAAATGGTCATGCAACCGCGCACAAAAGTAAAGGCTGCGGCCATTCAGGCCTAGCCCATGGGGGTTCACAGCCCGGGCATCAGCCCCCGCTGGCCGGTGCCTCAGGTGGCAGGTCATCGGCCGCCAGGTAGCGCTTGATCAGGTCAAAGAAACTGTCGTAGAAAACATCGGAGGCGATGGTTTCGCTACCCACCTTGACCAACGAATCGCTGCTGGCCGCAATGGGCAGCGACACCGACCCCAGGGCCCCCACGCCCAGGCTGGCGGAGTTGTTGGTCTTGCGCAGGGCGTAGCTGTCCTGCAAGGCTGTCACAAAGCCCAGGCTCACTTTGCCGCTGGGGCTGTCAGGCACGCACACCACGCGAATGACCATCTGCAAGTGGGTTTCTGGGCTGGGCTGGAAGCTCTTCTTCCCCTCCACCATCTCGGCCGTGGTGGTGTTGATGAGGTAGCCCTGGCTGAGCAAGGCGCGGCGTGAGGCTTCGCACGTCTGCGCAGGGGTGGCGTCAAACAGGCGCGAATAGGTGGCCACCGAGCCAAACTTCTCCTGCGGGCCGTAAAACACCGGCACGCTGCCGGTAGTGGCGCAGCCAGCCAGCAAGGCCACCGCACACAGGGCAATGGCGCTCATCACCCGGCGCCCGATGGGCAGGGGCATGGCCCCGGCACGCGAGGCGCTTGAAAACTGGTTCAAATCTGTGTTCTCCGACAAGACTGGAAAGGTAGTGAAAGGGTAGCCGGTTTTTCTGGCCACGTTGTGAACTGCGAGCGTAAAGAACTGTAGCCCACCATGCGCCGCCGAGCGGGATCACCGTATAGTGGCGCCCCTTTTGGTTCCATTGCGCCACGGTTTGTTCCCGCGCGCCTTTGCTCGTGTCTCTCACTGTCATGTTCTGCCTGGTTGTTGCCATCAGCGATGGCGACACCCTCACCGCCCGCTGCGGCGCACCGGGGGCCTACCGCCCCATCAAGGTACGCGTCGCCGCCATTGATGCCCCTGAAACCAAACAGGCGTTTGGCACCCGCTCCAAGCAGCACCTGGCGCAGTTGTGCTTTCGGCAAAAGGCACGGCTGCAGCCGCTGACCCGGGACGATTACGGCCGCACCGTAGCCAATGTGCAGTGTGCGGGCAAAGATGTGGCGGCCGCCCAGGTTGCCGCTGGCATGGCCTGGGTCTACACGCCCTACGCCCAGCAACATCCCCAGCTGCAGCAGTTGCAGCAGCGCGCGCGATCTCAACGGCTGGGGCTTTGGTCGCAAAAGCGCCCTCTGGCGCCATGGACTTATCGGCAACGGCACCGGGCCTAAGGCGCCAGCAGTCAATGCGGCCAACCCTTGCGCGCTCCTGCGCCAGGCCAAGCGTTAGCATCCTCCTCCCCTCTCTGCAGGCCTCGGGGCCCGCCCAGCAACGTGACTCACACCAACCCAGACCTCGCTGCCAAGCCGTCCGCCAGCATCTACCGCCACCCGGGCTTTCTGGCGTTCATCAGCGCACGGCTCATGGCGGTGTTTGCCACCCAGATACAGGCCGTGGTGGTGGCCTGGCAGGTGTATGACCTGACCCGAGACCCACTCGCACTCGCATACGTAGGGTTGGCGCAGTTTTTACCCATGCTGTGCCTGCTGCTGCCAGCCGGGGATTTGGTCGACCGTTTCAACCGCAAAGCCATCCTGGCCAGCAGCTGGGCGGTGGGGGCCTTGTGCAGCGGCGCACTGTGGTGGCTTTCAGGCCTCACCACCGCAGGCGTGGCAGGGGTGACGGGCATATATGCCGTGCTGGTGTTGTTTGGCTGCTCGCGTGCGTTTTCTGGGCCCGCACTGCAAAGCCTGCTGCCGCAAGTCGTGCCGCGCGAACAGCTGGCCGCTGCCATTGCCGCCAACAGCATGCTCATGCGCGCGGCCAGCATTGGCGGACCCTTGCTGGGTGGGGTGCTGTATGCGCTGGGCGGGGGCCGGTTGACCTATGCCTTGTGTTTTGTGGGCTTTGCGCTGGGCACCGTGCTGCTGTCACGCGTTGTCACCCTGCAGGCCCGCAATGCAGCGGCGGCCACGGGCACCATGTGGGAACGGTTTGGCGCAGGTATTCGTTTCATCCGCTCACGCCCCATCATCCTGGGCACCATTTCGCTGGATCTTTTTGCGGTGCTGCTGGGCGGTGTGGTGGCCTTGCTGCCCATCTACGCCAGCGAAGTGCTGCACGTAGGCCCGGCGGGGCTGGGTGCGCTGCGCAGTGCCCTGGCGGTGGGTGAAGTGGGTGCGGGCCTGTACCTCAGCATGCGCCCCTTCAACCGCAAGGTGGGGCGCACCATGTTTGTGGCGGTGGCAGTGTTTGGGCTGGCCAACCTGCTGTTTGCGGTGTCCACCTGGTTCTGGCTGTCGTTCGCGGCCTTGCTGGTGGCGGTCGCTGCCGACATGGTCAGCGTCTACATCCGCGGTGCGCTGGTGCAGTTCTCCACGCCCGACCATATGCGGGGCCGCGTGAACGCGGTCAACATGCTGTTCATTGGCTCATCCAATGAGCTGGGTGAGTTCCGCGCCGGCACCAGCGCCGCCTGGCTAGGCGTCGTGCCCGCCGCCGTGCTGGGTGGGCTGTGCACGCCGGGCGTGGTGGGGGGATGGACGCTGGGCTTCAAACAACTGCGCACGGTAGACCGGTTTGAAGAAGCCGCGAACGCGCACTGAAGTATTGCGCGCCAAGGCGGGCGGCTCGGCCCGTTAAAAGCACTGTCAGGCGCGGTAGATCAGCGCAGCGGCACGCGCTTCCATGGCCAGCCCCTGCCCCACCGGGCCCAGGCGCTCTGCGGTCTTGGCTTTCACGTTGACCTGATCAGGTTGCACACCCAGTGCCTGCGCAATGCAGGCGCGCATGCCAGGAATGTGCGCTGCCAAGCGCGGCGCTTGGGCCACCACGGTGCTGTCGATGTTGCCAATCTCGTAGCCAGCCGCGCGCACCCGGCGGGCTGCTTCAGCCAGGAGCACGGAGGAATCCGCGCCACGGAAGGCCGGGTCGGTGTCTGGAAAATGCGTGCCAATGTCGCCCAGACCAGCCGCGCCCAACAGGGCATCGGTGATGGCGTGCAGCAGCACATCGGCATCTGAGTGGCCGAGAAGCCCCATGCTGTGCTCGATCACCACGCCACCAATCACCAGGCGGCGGCCGGGCACCAGTGCGTGCACGTCCCACCCTTCACCAATCCGGAAATTCATCGCTTCACCTTCTGCCTGCGTAGAGGCAACCTGTTTCAGAAATCGTTCGCAATAGGTTTGTGGAGCAGCCCAGGCTCAGCCGCCCAGGGTGGGCGCCACTCGCCTGCCACCAAAACGCTCCAGCGTCGTGCCATGCCCGCGCTGGGCCAGCACCGCGCTGGCCAGGGCAAAGTCGTCGGGGTAGGTCACCTTGAAGTTTTGCGCCCCCCCGGGCACCAGCCGAGGGTGCAGCCCCATCGCTTCCATCGCGCTGGCCTCATCGGTTGCAGCAGGGCCGATGCGCTCGATGGCAGCCATCAGCGGGCCGATGCGGAACATCTGCGGGGTTTGGGCCAGCCATTTGTCGCTGCGGTCCACCGTGGTGGCCACGCGCACGCCGCCTGGGCCATCAATCGAGGTTTTCAGCGTGTCGGCCAGCTTGTGGGCGAGCAGACCACCCACGCCATCGGTCGCGCAGGTGTCAATCAAGGTGTCGATCTGCGCCGAGGTGATGAGGCAGCGGGCCGCATCGTGCACCAGCACCCAGTCCTGTGGCTGCGCGCCGCGCGCCAGCAGCGCCTTCAACCCTCCCAGTACCGTATCGGCCCGGGTAGGGCCGCCGCACTCCACCCTGAAGAAAGAGGGATGGGCATAGGCGTCCAGAAAATGGTCACCCGCCGCCACCGCCACCAGCGTGCCCAACAAACGGCTGACACCAGAAAATGCGGCCAGGGTGTGCAGCACCATGGGCTGACCCGCTACCAAGTGGTACTGCTTGGGCAGCGAGGGGGCAGGCGCCGTGCCCGCTGCGGGCGCAGCCACCGCGCGCAGCCCCATGCCTGCGCAGGGCACCAGGCCCCAAAAACGGCCATGGGCCGACAAAGGAACAGGATCAGAAGGGGCGGAGGGCAGGAGCGCAGCGGTCATGAGGAGAGCATTCTAAAATCCCCACTCCCCCGCCCCGCCCAGCCCGTGCGCGCTTCGCGCCCCAGGGGGTGCTGCGGGGCTGACGACACCGTCTCCGCATGGAACTGCCAAAACTCACCCCTGGTAAACGCTTCTCCCTGCCCCGCCCCGTGGGCAGCGCCGATTCCCTGCTGTTGGCCCGCCTGGCCGAGCGTGACAAAGCATCCAAACGCACCACAGCCATCATCGCCGCCGATGCCGCCGATGCGCAGCGCCTCATCGACGAAATGGCTTTCTTTGCGCCCGGCCTGCGCTGCGCGTTGTTCCCCGACTGGGAAACGCTTCCCTACGACACCTTCAGCCCGCACCAGGACCTGATCAGCGAGCGACTGGCCACGCTGTGGCGCATTTCGCAGGGTGAAGCCGATGTAGTGCTTGTGCCCGCGACCACCGCGCTGTACCGCCTGGCCCCACCCTCGTTCTTGGCCGGCTACACCTTCCACTTCAAGACGAAGCAAAAGCTGGACGAAGCCAAGTTCAAAGCGCAGCTCACGCTGGCCGGGTACAGCCATGTCTCGCAGGTGGTGAGCCCCGGCGAATACGCGGTGCGCGGCGGGCTGATCGACCTGTTCCCCATGGGCTCGCTGGTGCCGTTCCGCGTGGACCTGTTCGACGACGAGATCGATAGCATCCGCACCTTCGACCCCGACAGCCAGCGCAGCCTGTACCCCGTGCCCGAGGTGCGCCTGTTGCCCGGACGCGAGTTCCCGATGGACGACGATGCGCGCGCCAAATTCCGCAGCCGCTGGCGCGAGATGCTGGAGGGCGACCCGACCAAGAGCCGCATCTACAAGGACATGGGCGCAGGCGTGGCCACGGCGGGTATCGAGTACTACCTGCCACTGTTTTTTGATGAGACAGCCACCGTATTTGACTACCTAGGCAACGAAGCCACGGTGGTGCTGCACGGCGACCTGGAGCCTGCCTTTCAGCGCTTCTGGCAGGACACGAAAGACCGCTTCCGTCTGGTGCAGGGCGACCCTGAGCGCCCGGCGCTACCGCCCGAATCGCTGTTTCTCTCGATAGACCAGTTCTACACCCGCGCCAACGAGCATGCCCAGTTGTCGCTGCGCCCCGGCGTGCAGGACCTGGATGACAACCCGCACTTCCAGAAGCTCGGCGACCTCTCGGTGGTGCGTGGTGCCGAAGACCCGCTGGCCCGCCTGCACGCCCACATCCGCAACTCGCACCACCGCGTGCTGCTGCTGGCCGAGAGTGACGGCCGACGCGAAAGTCTGCTGGACTTTTTGCGCGCGTCGCAACTGAATCCGCCCGCGTTTGATTCGCTGGCCGAGTTTCAGGGAGCAGCCGACGAAAAGGTGGGCATCGCCACCGCCGGGCTGACCGTGGGCTTCAGCTGGATCGAGGACGGCATCGACTTCGTCACCGAGACCGAGCTGTTTGCCGCAGGCCCCACCACGCGCCGCCGCAAGAAGCAGGAACAGGTGAGCGATGTCGAGGCGCTGATCAAGGACCTGGCCGAGCTGAACGTGGGAGACCCGGTGGTCCACAGCCAGCACGGCATCGGCCGCTACCGGGGCCTGGTCAACATGGACGTGGGCAACAAGAACCCCGATGGCTCGCCCGCCATGCAGGAGTTTTTGCACCTGGAGTACGCCGACAAGGCCGTGCTGTATGTGCCCGTGAGCCAGCTGCAGCTCATCAGCCGCTACACCGGCGTGAGCGCCGACGAGGCGCCGCTGCACAAGCTGGGCAGCGGCCAGTGGGAAAAGGCCAAACGCAAGGCTGCCGAGCAGGTGCGCGACAGCGCAGCCGAGCTGCTCAACATCTACGCCCGGCGTGCGGCGCGCGAAGGCCATGCCTTCCGCTACAGCCCGCAAGACTACGAGACCTTTGCCAACGACTTCGGCTTTGAAGAAACGGCCGACCAGAATGCCGCCATCCACGCGGTGATCCAGGACATGATCAGCCCCCGCCCCATGGACCGCCTGGTCTGCGGCGATGTGGGCTTTGGCAAGACCGAGGTGGCGTTACGCGCGGCCTTCGTGGCGGTGACGGGCGGCAAGCAGGTGGCCTTCCTCGCGCCCACGACGCTGCTGGCCGAACAGCACTACCAGACGCTGGTGGACCGTTTCAGCAAGTGGCCGGTGAAGATTGCCGAGGTCTCGCGCTTCCGCTCCGGCAAGGAAATCACGGCCGCCATCAAGGGTATCGGCGATGGCACGGTGGACATTGTGGTGGGCACGCACAAGCTGCTGTCTGAATCCACCAAGTTCCACAACCTGGGCCTGCTCATCATCGACGAGGAGCACCGCTTTGGCGTGCGCCACAAGGAGCAGATGAAGGCCCTGCGCGCCGAGGTGGACGTGCTCACCCTCACCGCCACCCCCATCCCGCGCACGCTGGGCATGGCGCTCGAAGGCCTGCGCGACCTGTCAGTCATCGCCACCGCGCCGCAGCGGCGCCTGGCGATCAAGACCTTTGTGCGCAACGAAGGCACGGGCGTGATCCGCGAGGCGGTGCTGCGCGAGTTGAAGCGCGGCGGGCAGGTTTACTTCCTGCACAACGAGGTGGAGACCATCGAGAACCGCCGCCAGAAGCTCGAAGAAATCTTGCCCGAGGCGCGTATTGCCGTGGCCCACGGCCAGATGCCCGAGCGCGAGCTGGAGCGCGTGATGCGCGACTTCGTGGCCCAGCGCTACAACATCCTGCTGTGCTCGACCATCATCGAGACCGGCATCGACGTGCCCACGGCCAACACCATCATCATGAGCCGCGCCGACAAGTTCGGCCTGGCGCAGCTGCACCAGCTGCGTGGGCGCGTGGGCCGCAGCCACCACCAGGCGTATGCCTACCTCATGGTGCCTGACGTGGAAGGCCTGACCAAGCAGGCGCAGCAGCGGCTCGAAGCCATCCAGCAGATGGAAGAGCTGGGCAGCGGCTTTTACCTGGCCATGCACGACCTGGAGATCCGCGGTGCGGGCGAGGTGCTGGGCGAAAACCAGAGCGGCAACATGCTCGAAGTCGGCTTCCAGCTCTACAACGAGATGCTCAACGAAGCCGTCAAGGCGCTCAAGGCGGGCAAGGAGCCCGACCTGCTCTCGCCCCTGTCCGTCACCACCGACATCAACCTGCACGCCCCCGCCCTGCTGCCCGACGACTACTGCGGCGACGTGCACCTGCGCTTGTCGTTCTACAAGAAGCTGGCCACGGCCAAGACGCCCGACCAGATCGACGGCTTGCTCGAAGAGATCGTGGACCGCTTTGGCAAACTGCCGCCGCAGGCCCAGACCCTCATCGACGTGCACCGCCTGCGCGTACTGAGCCAGCCTTACGGCGTGGTGAAGGTGGATGCGGCGCCGGGCGTGATCAACATCACCTTCAAGCCCCAGCCGCCGATTGATCCGATGCGCATCATCGAGCTCATCCAGAAGAACAAGCACATCAAGCTGGCGGGCAACGAGAAGCTGCGCATCGAGCGCGAGTTGAAAGAGCCGAAGGATCGGGCACAACTGGTGCGCGATATCTTGCGCGGGCTCGGGCAGCCGCTGGCCCAACCCGCCCTCGGATAAACGCCACGCCCTCGGCAACACCGCGCCAGGAACGCTATGGAACTTGAAGCTTGTCTGATCGCGGTGGCCTTGGCCATTTCGCTGTGGCTGCGCCCCTGGCGCATGCTGAGCCGTCAGGCGCTGGAGAAAGACGGGCCCAGCGAGCCCTCCCCACTTGTGACGCCGCTGCTGGCTACACTGGTGGTGCTGCCCTGGCTGTGGGCGCTGCCCACACTGCATCGCATGCCGCTGCAGTTGCAATGGTCTGGTGCCTGCCTGGTGGTGCTGATGCTGGGGTGGCCGCTGGCCATACCGGCCTTGGTGGCCGTGGGCGGCATTGCGGCCGTGCTTTCGCCTTCGCTCGACTGGGCTGACGCCGTGGGCACGATTGCCTGGCAAGGGGTTGTGCCTGCCAGCTTGGCGCTGGCATTGGGTGCAGTCATCCGGCGCCTGATCGGCACACAGCCCTTTGTCTACGTGCTGGGTCGCGCCTTTCTCGGCACGGCCGTGTGCTTGTTTTTGGCAAACGTGCTGGGGCAGTGGAGCGGACATTCGCTCCCAGGCGTGGAAGGGGACCTGTCGCTGGTCGCACGCTGGCTCATGGCCTGGGGCGACGCGTTCGTCACGGGCATGTTGACGGCGATCTTTGTGGCGTTCAAGCCCGAGTGGCTGGCCACATGGTCGGATCGTTTGTACTTGCGCAAACCCGATTGAAGCCGACCGCCGTGGCTGGTGGATTCTTGACATAGCGCAAGCCGCCCACGCCTCTGGGGCACGATAGTGGGATATCCATTCAAGAAAGAGGGTTTCCCCATGAAATTGCTGAACGACCTTTTCTCTACCGACTACGGCCTGATGAGCATCATCGGCATTGGATTCATGCTGTGCATGGCTGCGTTCTTCGTGCGCATGTTTGTGGTGAAGATGAACGAGCCACCAGCGCCCAACCCCGCACAGGTCGGCAAGGGCAACCGAGAAGGACAGACGTCCACGCGCTGAGTTGCTTTGAGAGGCGCCTGCAGTGATGGCGCTTTGGGCGCAAGCGTTTGCTTCGATTTTGATAGCTGCTCGCGCTTTATCCATGGGCCTTAGGGCCTTTTTTCGCTTTAAATCCTGTAGCCACCCACTAGTGACGTGGGCTGGCTGAGCGTGCGCTTACAAAGCGATGCGCCCTGTGCCCAATGTCTGCGGCACAGCAGCAGCCCTATGCCACAGGGCTACCATTGCGGTTTTCCATTTCCGTCTAGCCGCAGTTTTTTCATGACACAAGCCACCGAACTGGCCCCAGGCCTCGTTGTCCAGGGCATTCAAGCGCCGCTCTCGCTGTCCCATTTCAAGCTGATTGCTTTTGACATGGACTCGACGCTCATCAACATCGAATGCGTGGATGAAATTGCGGATGCCGCTGGCCGAAAGGCAGAAGTGGCCGCCATCACCGAAGCAGCGATGCAAGGACTGATCACCGACTACAAGGAAAGCCTGCGCCAGCGCGTCGCCCTGCTCAAAGGGGTGACGGTGAGCCATCTGGAGCATGTGTTCACCGAACGGCTGCGCTTCAACCCCGGAGCCAAAGAGCTGATCACCGCCGCGAAAGCCGCCGGACTCACCACGCTGCTGGTATCGGGCGGCTTCACCTTCTTTGCCGATCGCGTTCGCGCGGGCCTGGGCATCGACTTCGCCCGCTCCAACATGCTGGAAGTGGATAACGGCCAACTGACCGGGCGCATGGTGGACCAGGCTTGGGGAGACATCTGCGATGGCGCCGAAAAGCGCCGCACCCTGCTGGAGCTGGCATCGCTGATGGGCATTTCCCCCAAGCAGGCCATTGCTGTGGGCGACGGTGCCAACGACCTGCCCATGATGAGCGTCGCCGGTCTTTCAGTGGCCTACCACGCCAAACCCACCGTGCGTGCGCAAGCCCATGTGGCCATCAACCAGGGTGGCCTGGACCGCTTGCTGGAAGTGGTGACTCCGTAACCTCCTTCGGAAAGGTCTGGCAACCGACCTTTCCGAACACACAACAGCCCTGCCCTTCGCAACAGCGCAGCCCAACCAGGGGCAGTATTCAATGCAGGTGGAATAGGCCCGGCCAGGCCCTAGGCCACCTCCAGCACGCTCACCGGATCATTTCACCGCCAGGCCAGACGCAGGCTTGGCGCTGCGCCGGGGATGCTGAACCAGCGGTAACACCTCCATGGTGGAAGTGGGCGCATCCACCAAATCCGCCAGGGTCACGCCATCCAGCACCGCCAGGTAAGCGTTGATGGCCGCCCCCAAGGCACCCTTGAGCCGGCAGTTGTCACTCAAGCGGCAACGGTTCACCAGGGGGTCAAAGCACTCGACCAGGTGAAAGTCGGTTTCGGTCTGGCGCACCACGGCGCCCAGGTTGATCTCGCTGGGCGGCTTCATCAGGCGCATGCCGCCTCCTCTGCCCCTTGTCGTCTCCAGCAAGCCCTGGGCGGCCAGCTCTTGCACGATCTTCATCAGGTGGCTGCGGGAGATGCCATAGCCCTCGGCCACCTCGGTGATCGTCACAGGTTGTTCACGGCCCTGCGTAGCCGCGCAATACATCAGTACACGCAAGGTGTAGTCAGTCCATTGGGTAAGGCGCATGGCGTTGTTCCTGGGCTCTTCTAGCGAATAGTA
Source organism: uncultured Acidovorax sp. (assembly GCF_964021665.1). NCBI lineage: Bacteria > Pseudomonadati > Pseudomonadota > Betaproteobacteria > Burkholderiales > Comamonadaceae > Acidovorax > uncultured Acidovorax sp. The sequence continues at coordinate 4,263 of NZ_CAXIAK010000043.1, read as the reverse complement.
GTGATGGAAATCGCCGCACGTCTGTAAACGACGATTTCGACGTACGACATTTATCGAGTGCATCACTAGCATTCGCTAGAAGAGCCTGTTCCTGGCTCAAATTAAAAGATGCTTGCAACGTGAATTTTATTGAATAAAATATTCATACCAAATGAATCTTTAAGGAAAGCCCCATGAATGCCCGCCTGCAAGACACCCAACCCGCTTTGAGCGCAGAGCAAGCCATCGGTCAGATCGCTGTGGAGCTGCCGGGTTCCACCGCCGTTTTTCGCCGTTTGAAGCTGGACTTTTGCTGCGGCGGCCAGATCAGCCTGCGCGAGGCGGCTGCACAGAAATCGCTGGACGTGGACGCCATCCTGGCCGAGCTGTCGCAACTGCAGCGCAGCACCAACCTGCCTGGCATTACCTCGCCTGCCGAACTGGTAGACCACATCCTGGCCCGATACCACGAAGTGCATCGCGCGCAGCTTCCTGAGCTGATTCGCATGGCGCGCCGAGTGGAAGCTGTGCACCGCGACAACCCCGATGTGCCAGCAGGCTTGGCCGATACGCTCGAAGCCATGCACGAAGAACTGCTGTCGCACATGGAGAAGGAAGAAACCATTCTGTTCCCCATGCTGAAGACTGGTGGCAATGCCTTCGTGGTGCACCCCATTGGCATGATGCGTGCCGAGCATGTAGACCACGGTGAGGCGCTCGACAAGCTCAACGCACTGACCAACGATGCCACGCCCCCCCAAGGCGCGTGCAACACCTGGCGCGCCCTGTATGCCGGCATCGCCCAGCTCAACGATGACCTGATCAACCATATCCACCTGGAAAATAACGTGCTTTTCCCTCAGTTTGAGGCGTCTTCCAAGGCCGGGGGTTGCGGTACGTCAGCATGTAGCTGCAGCTGATCGCTCAGACTGTGCGCCATGCAAGCCAACCTGACCTATCACACCCCGACTGTTGAGAGCATTTCCGAGTTGGTGCACGCGTTTTATGCCGATGTGCGGCAAGACGCGCTGCTAGGCCCGGTGTTTGACGAGGCCCTGAACGGCCAGTGGGACGAGCACTTGCACAGGTTGGTGGATTTTTGGAGCACAGTGCTGCTGGGCAGTCGCAGCTTTAAAGGCAATGTGCTGGGCAAGCACATGCAGCTGCAAGGCATCACGCCCGCCCACTTTGCGGCCTGGGTGCGTTTGTGGAACGAGCACACGGCCCGGCTGTTTGCTCCGGAAGTGGCACACGGGCTGCAGGCCGCAGCGCATGGGGTGGCCCGCAATCTCTTCCGAGGGTATTTTGGGGAGCTGCCCGGCTTTGCCACACCGCGCCAAGAAGCCCATCCCCACGGGGTTTGAGCGCTTCGCACCCATTCGCCAGCCACGGGGGTTATTGGGGCCGCGCCCCCGGTGATTTTCAACAAGCCTGCGCCGCAAGCGCAGGCTTTTGTCTTACCGCCCCTTGCCCCCGGGGGTGAAGAAAAGTGCCACGCCGACGGCGATCAACGCGACCGGCCACCAGACGCGAAGCAGTTCGCGCAAGCTGATGCTGATGAGCCCCAGGTTGGTCAACAGAAAAAATACGCCCAGAACAATCAGCACGATGGCTGCGACGTTGCCCTTCATCTGCACTCCCTTTTTTTTATGAATTGATCGGCAGCCATTATGGTGCCGGGCCCCCACGCATCCGCGATGCGGCTTGAGGCAGGGCTACCGCCGCCGCAGCGGCGTCAAAAGCTCGCTCAAACCGTTGTGGTCGATTTCGTGCATCAACGCCAGCAAACGGCCCAGCTCGTTGTTCGGAAAGCCTTCTCGGGCAAACCAGTTCAGGTAGTTGCCGGGCAAGTCTGCCAACACACAGCCTTTGTGCTTGCCATAGGGCATTTGCACCGTGACCAGGCGCTGCAACGCGGCCGGGTCTAGCCCAGGAATGTTCACGCCTTCAGCCCCCTGCCCGCTTGACCTTGTAACCCAGCTTCTGCAGCGCGGCCATGACCTTTTCGACATGGTCGCCTTGCACCTCGATCACACCGTCCTTGACGGTGCCACCGGTACCACAAGCGGTTTTGAGCTGCTTGCCCAGCTGCTCCAGTTGGTCTGAATCCACCAGAACGCCTTTGACCAAGGTGACAGCCTTGCCCCCACGGCCTTTGGTTTCACGCGATACGCGCACGATGCCGTCGCCCGTGGGCACTGGCTTGATTTGCTTGCAGACGCACTGCGCCTGTGGCTTGCTGCAGGCAGGGCACATGCGGCCATGGTCGGTGGAATACACCAACCCACCCAGGCTTTGAAGGTCGCGCAACGAGGCCATGGCTCACTTCCCTCTCGCGTTCAGTAGCTGGAAATTGAGCAGGCGGGTGGCCATCACCGTCTCGGTGAAAAACAGCACCAATGCGGCCAGGAAGGAGATCACGCCCGACAGAAAGCTGGCCACCGCCCAGCTGTGCCCCCGGAAATCCATGGTTTCGCCCAGAAACAGCAAAACGATGGTCACGCCAATCAAGAAGCCGCACAGCGTCAGCAACCCGATGCAGGCATTGGCCAAGCGCCCACGGGTGCGCAGGTAGCCCAACTCCAGCATGGCGTGGTCGTGGTGTTCGGCATCGCTGGAATTGCGGGCCCTGTCTTCCACCACGCGTGCACGGTCAATGATGCGCGCCAGCCGCCCAGCCACCGCGCCAATCATGCCGGCCACGGCGGTCAACAAGAAAACCGGGGCCACGGCCAGCTGGATGCCGTGGGTGATGGTGCTGGGTTCGGGGGCAATGCTCATGGTCGGCTACCGGTAAGAAATCAACGCTGCAAAAGCGCGGGGAAGCGATTATCGGTGTGTTCCCGTGGCTCCAGACAGGGCACCCACCCCCTGCCGCTGAAGTACGAGAGAAACAAACTTTTCCACAGGCCTGTGCCGCCTGGCGCGAAGTGCCCGACAATCAGGCGATCCCTGCACCGCGAAATGCCATGCCCGTTGCGCGACGGGTCTGGGCATCACGACCTGCCAACGGTTCAGGGGGGGCGCAGGTGCTCCCGCACACACCGTGTTTCGCGCTTTATTTGCCTCGCCAGACTCCAACCCATGCCTTTTGCCTCCCTCGGTTTATCCCCAGCACTTGCCCAGGCCGCTGTGGCCAGCGGTTTCACTGCACCCACGCCTGTGCAGGCAGCGTCCATTCCATCGGTGCTGGAAGGACGCGATGTCTTGGCCTGTGCCCAGACGGGGTCGGGAAAAACCGCCGCCTTTGCCCTGCCCTTGCTCCAGGCCTTGCAAAGCGCCCCCCAGCAAAGGGACCCCAGCGTTCTGGTGCTGGTGCCCACGCGCGAGCTGGCATCCCAGGTGGGCGAGGTATTCAGCCAGTTCGCGTTGGCCCTGCCCACCCGCACCAGGGTGGCCGTGCTGTACGGGGGAGTCTCCATCAACCCGCAGATGATGCGCCTGCGCGGGGGCGCAGATGTGGTCGTGGCAACGCCTGGCCGGCTGCTGGATCTGGTGCAGAACAACGCACTGCGGCTGGGCCAGGTCCAACACCTGGTGCTGGATGAGGCCGATCGCCTGCTGGATCTGGGTTTTTCCGAAGAGTTGCAAGCCGTGCTGCAACTGCTGCCGCAGCGCCGCCAGAACCTGTTTTTCTCGGCCACCTTCCCCCAGGATGTGGAAGCGCTGGCGCAAAGCCTGCTGCGCGGCCCCGTGCGCATTGAGATCGCAGCCACCGAGCAAACCCAACCCGACATTGCCCAACGCGCCATCGTGGTGGATGCCCCCAGGCGCACCCAGTTGCTCAAGCACTTGATTGAGCAGCACCAGTGGTCCAGGGTGCTGGTTTTCGTGGCCACCCAATACGCCGCAGATCACGTCGCAGAAAAGCTCTACAAAGCAGGCATCTACGCATCGCCGTTTCACGGCGGGCTCAGCCAGGGCTCGCGCGCCCAAGTCTTGCAGGAGTTCAAGGATGAACGCTGGCAGGTGGTGGTGACCACCGATCTGGCCGCACGCGGGATTGATATTGCCCAGTTACCCGCCGTGGTGAATTACGACCTTCCCCGCTCTGCGGCCGACTACACCCACCGCATCGGCCGCACCGGTCGTGCAGGGCAGAGTGGTGTGGCCGTGAGCTTCATCACCCCGGAAGCCGAAGCACATTTTCAGTTGATCGAGAAGCGGCAGAACCAGCGGCTGGCGCGTGAAACCGTGGCGGGCTTTGAGCCCACGGCCGTGGCCGTGAACAAGCAGCCACCCGGCACCGGCGGCATCAAGGGCAAACGCCCCAGCAAGAAAGAC
>NZ_CAXIAK010000042.1:0-28047 GCF_964021665.1 uncultured Acidovorax sp. | reverse complement strand
TGCTCTCCCCATTGCGCTAGGCTGGCATGCGCCTTAATGCCCGCAGGCCAGCCCTCGGGCAGCGCCTGCCCCGGCTGCAGCCCGGCGGCATGGCCGGTGCACACCAGGTGCAACTTGGCCCCCAGGGCGGCCCCCGCTTGCAGGTGCGCCTGGCAGTTGCCCACCACCAGCACATCGTGCGGCTTCACGCCATAGCGCTCGCAAATCTGCTCCAGCAGGCCCGGGGCGGGCTTGCGGCAGCTGCATTCCTCTTCGGCGGTGTGGGGGCAGTAGAAGACGGCGTCGATGCGCCCGCCCACCGCCGCCATCTGCCGGTGCATTTTGGTGTGGATGGCGTTGAGGGCCACCACATCCAGCAAGCCCCGGCCCAGCCCGGGCTGGTTGGTGGCCACCACCACATGCCAGCCCGCGTGGTTCAGCCGTGCAATGGCCTCCAGCGCGCCCGGCACTGGCGCCCAGTCGTCCGCCGAGGTGATGTAGTCATCGCCCAGGGCGTTGAGCAGGCCGTCACGGTCGAGGATGGCGAGTTTCATGGGTTGCTTCCGTTGCGAGGTCACCAGCACCAGCCTACCAGAGCCACCAAATGCACATCAGGCCGCAGGGCCTCAAGCGGCCAGGCGCGAGAGATCGGCCACGCGGTTCATGGCTTCGTGCAGGCTCTTGAGCAGGCCCTGGCGGTTCAGGCGCAGGTCCAGTTGCTCGGCGTTCACCATCACGTCGTCAAAGAACGCATCCACCGGCGCGCGCAGCACGGCCAGGGTTTGCAGGCTGGCGGTGTAGTCGCCCGCATCAAACTGCGCATTGGCCTCGGGCACAAAGCGCTGCAAGGCGGCGAACAAATCCTTCTCGGCCTGCTCTTGCAGCAGCGCGGGGTTCACGTGTGCGTCCACGGGGCCTTCCACTTCGGCCTTTTTCAGGATGTTGCCCACGCGCTTGTTGGCAGCGGCCAGCGCAGGGGCTTCGGGCAGCGCGGCAAAGGCACGCACGGCCGCCAGCTGCTTTTGCACCAGGGCCAGGCGCTGTGGGCGCAGGGCCAGCACGGCGTCCACTTCCTGCGCGCTGTAGCCTTGCTCGCGCAGGCTGCCTGCGAGGCGGTCGTAGATGAAATCGGCGAGCTGCGCCGAGGCATCGGTGATCTTGTCGCCAAAGGCAGGCACGGCACCGGCCAGCAATGCGCTCAAGTTCAGCGGCAAGTCCTTTTCGACCAGCATGCGGATCACGCCCAGCGCATGGCGGCGCAGCGCGAACGGATCGCGGTCGCCGGTGGGCAGGTTGCCAATGCCGAACATGCCGACCAGGGTTTCGAGCTTGTCGGCCAGGGCCACCACCACGCCTGCGGTGTTGCGGGGCAGCGCATCGCCCGCAAAGCGGGGCTTGTAGTGGTCTTCGATCGCGTTTGCCACGGTCTCGCCCAGGCCGTCGTTCAGGGCGTAGTAGCCGCCCATGATGCCTTGCAGCTCAGGGAACTCGCCCACCATGTCGGTCACGAGGTCGGTCTTGGCCAGCAAAGCGGCTTGGTCCGCGTCTGCCACCAATTGAGCGTCGCCCAGCTGCTGTGCGATGGCTTTGGCAATGGCGCGCACGCGCTCCACGCGCTCGCCCTGCGTGCCCAGCTTGTTGTGGTACACGACCTTGCCCAGGCCTTCGACGCGCGAGGCCAGGGTTTTCTTGCGGTCCTGGTCAAAGAAGAATTTCGCATCGGCCAGACGGGGGCGCACCACGCGCTCGTTGCCGCCGGTCACAAAGCTGGTGTCCTCGGGGCTGATGTTGCTCACCACCAGGAACTTGTTGGTCAGCTTGCCTGCAGCGTCCAGCAGCGGGAAGTACTTCTGGTTGGCCTTCATCGTGAGGATGAGGCACTCTTGTGGCACGCCCAGGAACTGCTCTTCAAACTGGCAGATGACGACGTTGGGGCGCTCGACCAGCGCGGTCACTTCGTCGAGCAGGGCATCGTCTTCAATGGGGCGGGCACCGTTGCCCACTTTGGCGGCGGCCGCGGCCAGCTGGCGGGCGATTTCAGCCTTGCGCTCGGCAAAGCTGGCGATCACGGCACCGTCTTTTTGCAGCGTAGCGGCGTAGCTGTCGGCGTCTGCCAGCACCACGGGCGACACGGCCGCTTCAAAGCGGTGGCCTTGCGTGCTGTTGCCAGCCGTGAGGCCCAGCGCCTTCACGGGCACCACGGTACTGCCGTGCAGCGCCACCAGGCCGTGCGCGGGGCGCACAAAGTTCACGCTGGTCCAGCCGGGCAAAAAGTTGTCCATGCCGCAATCGGTTTCGAGCTGGTAGCTCATCACCTTGGGGATGGGGAGCTTGGCGATGGCTTCGTCCAAGGCCTTTTGCAAACCGGCCTGCAGCGTCGCGCCGGGCACCACGCTGTCGTAGAACAGGGCTTCAGCCTTGCCGTCCTGGGCGCGCTTCAAGGCGGCCACGGCGGCTGTGGGGTTGGACACATCCGCACCCAGCGCTTGCAGCTTTTTCAGCAGCGCAGGGGTGGCATTGCCGCTGGCGTCCAGACCCACGGTCACGGGCATCAGCTTTTGCTGCACGGCCTTGTCGGCGGCCTTGTCGGCCACGGCCGTCACATGGGCGGCCAGGCGGCGGGGCGAGGCATAGGGTGTGACCACCGAGGCGGCGCTGGCCAGGCCCTGGGACTTGAGCTGGTCGCCCAGCACGGTGGCGAAGGCATCGCCCAGTTTCTGGAGCGCCTTGGGAGGCAGCTCTTCCACAAACAGTTCGACGAGTAGGTTTTGGGTTGTCATGTTGTCGGCTCTATTCCGTCATTCAATACGGCATCCGCTACGCAAGCGATGCCTGAAAACTGGCGTGCCCCATGCGCAAGCAGCCGCGCCAGGGCCGCCCCGCCGCGCTGGCTGCGTCCCCCTGCCCGCATTGCCTGGCAATGCGAGAGCGGGGGGAAGACGCGCAGCGGCTCAGGGGGGTGTTCACTTCAAGCAGCCTTCTTGGGCATCTGCTCCACCCACTCGCGCGGCGCCATGGGGAAGCCCAGGCGTTCGCGGCTCTCGTAATAGCTTTGCGCCACGGCGCGGGCCAGGTTGCGGATGCGGCCGATGTACGCAGCGCGCTCGGTCACGCTGATGGCGCCGCGGGCGTCCAGCAGGTTGAAGCTGTGCGCAGCCTTGAGCACTTGCTCATACGCAGGCAGCGCCAGTTGTTGCTCCATCAGGTACTTGGCCTGCTTTTCGTGCGCGTTGAACGCAGTAAACAGGAAGTCGGCGTCGGAGTGCTCGAAGTTGTAGGTGGACTGCTCCACCTCGTTCTGGTGGTAAACGTCGCCGTACTTCAGGGTGTCAGTCCACTGCAGGTTGTAGACGTTGTCCACGCCTTGCAGGTACATGGCCAGACGCTCCAGACCGTAGGTGATCTCGCCGGTAGCGGGTTTGCAGTCAATGCCGCCCACTTGCTGGAAGTAGGTGAACTGCGTCACTTCCATGCCGTTGAGCCAGACTTCCCAGCCCAGGCCCCAGGCGCCAAGTGTGGGGTTTTCCCAGTCGTCTTCCACGAAGCGGATGTCGTTCTTCTTGAGGTCAAAGCCCAGGGCTTCGAGGCTGCCCAGGTACAGCTCCAGGATGTTGGCCGGTGCGGGCTTGAGCACCACCTGGTACTGGTAGTAGTGCTGCAGGCGGTTGGGGTTCTCGCCATAGCGGCCGTCCTTGGGGCGGCGGCTGGGCTGCACGTAGGCGGCCTTCCAGGGCTCGGGGCCAATGGCGCGCAGGAAGGTGGCGGTGTGCGAGGTGCCTGCGCCCACTTCCATGTCGTAGGGCTGCAAAAGGGCGCAGCCCTGGGCGTCCCAGTAAGACTGCAGCTTCAGGATGATTTGTTGGAAGGTGAGCATGGATGGTGTCTGACTTACCGCAGGCGGAGCCTGCGCCGGTGAATCGAGGGCAGTTTGCACTGCGCAAGCGTCGATTTTACGGCGCCCATCGCACCCGGACGGGGGAACAGCCTCCAGGGCACGCACTGCACACCAGAGATGCAGGCCACCTTAGGCCACACCACGACATTCACAAAACCGTCATGGAGGTGAGATTCAATCCAGCGTGATCTGTTTTGACCCACTCACCAGCAACTACCCCACATGAATCCTCTGTTGAACGCCTCTCACCGCAAGCTTTTCGGTATCTCCCTGCTGGCCGTGGCCGCCCTTGCCGCCTGTGGCGGTAGCGACGATGAGCCCGAACGCACCCCCGCCTCGCTGCAGCTCGAAAAAATTGGCGGCTACTCTGCCGGGCAGTTCCTCAAGAGTGCGGCAGAAATTCCTGCTTTTGATGCAGCCTCCAAGCGCGCTTTCGTGGTCAATGCACAGTCAGGCAAGCTGGATGTGCTGGATCTGAGCGACCCCAAGAACCCCAAGAAAGTCGGGGAAGTCAACGGCGCAGCCGTACTGACCAACGGCGAAGTCAACAGCGTGGCCGTAAAGAACGGGCTGGTGGCCATCGCCATTCAGGCCAAGCCCAAGACCGATGCTGGCCGCATCGCCATCTACCAGGCCGCAGACCTGAAGCTGCTAGGCTCCGCCCCCGTCGGTGCACAGCCCGACATGCTGACCTTCACGCCCGATGGCAAGACCATCTTGGTCGCCAACGAAGCCGAGCCCAGCGATGACTACCAGGTTGACCCCGAAGGTTCCATCAGCATTGTGGATGTGAGCAACCCCGGCGCGCCCGTGGTGCGCACCGCCGACTTCAAAGCTTTCAACAGCCGCGCCGCTGAGCTGATGACCAAGGGCGTGCGCCTGTTTGGCCCCACGGCAGACGGCAGGGGCCGCGCCACGGTGGCACAGGATCTGGAGCCCGAATACATTGCCGTATCGGCCGATGGCAAGACCGCCTGGGTGACCCTGCAAGAGAACAACGCCCTGGCCATCGTGGACATCGCCAAGGCCGCCGTCACCGACATCGTGGCACTGGGCTACAAGGACCACGGCGTGGCCGCCAACGCCCTAGACTTTGCCGACAGCGACGGCAAGAGCCCCGTGATCAACATCACCACCGCCCCCAACGTGCTGGGCATGTACCAGCCCGACGCCATTGCCGCCTACCAGGCGGGCGACGGCCAGACCTACCTGGTCAGCGCCAACGAGGGCGACGCCCGCGCTTGGGGCGAAGGCACGCCAGCCTATTTTGGCAACGGCGCCAAGGGCCCTGGCGATGTGACCAAGGGTTTTGTAGAAGAGTGGCGCGTCAAGCACCTGGTGCACAAGGACGGCTTCCTGCGCCGTGCTGACGATGACCTGCCCGCCCACCTGATCGCCCTGGCCAAGGGCAACGGCGGCGCACTGCTCAACCCAGCCAACTTCGCCTGGTGCGGCGCCGTGGCCGGCGACCCCAAGACCTGCCGCGACGACGACAAGCTCGGCCGCTTGAAGGTGACCTGGACCCAGGGCTACCAAACCAATGCCGACGGCAGCCCCAAGTGGTACAACGCCGCAGGTCAGGTAGACCCCGCTGGCAATCGTCTGATGTACGACAAGCTCTATGCCTACGGCGGCCGCTCCATCTCCATCTGGGATGCCCAGGGCAAGCAGGTGTGGGATTCGGGCGCAGCCATCGAGCAGTTCCTGGCCAGCGACGACTGCAAGCTGGGTGCCAAGCGCGACATCGCCTGCAAGACCTACTTCAACAGCGGCCATGACGCCACCGCTGCCCTGGATGCACGCAGCTCTGCCAAGGGACCAGAGCCAGAAGGCTTGGCTGTGGGCACCATCGGCAGCAAGACGTTTGCCTTCGTGGGACTGGAGCGCATGGGCGGCGTGCTGGTGTTCGACATCACCGATGCCAAGACACCCAAGCGCGTGGACTACATCAACACCCGCGAAAACTGGACAACTGCATTTGGCGCCGCCACCCCACCCGCACTGGACAAGGTGGGCGATCTGGGCCCCGAAGGCTTGGCCTTCGTTCCCGCCAAGGATTCGCCCAATGGCAAGCCCCTGCTGCTGGTGGGCAATGAAGTCAGCGGCAGCACAGCGATCTTCCAGCTCAACCTGGCGTACTGACCGCCGATGAACCCTGGCGCGGCGCATGCACTGCGCGCCAGGGCTCATCCGATGCAGTCCAAAAAAAAGGGCGTTGGCTTCAAAAGCCAACGCCCTTTTTTATCAGTCTACCTGGGGCTGCGGGAAAGCGCCCCGTCCGTCAAGCGCCAGTCCAGCGGCGCAGCACCAGGCTGGCGTTGGTGCCACCAAAACCGAAGCTGTTGGACAGCACCGTGTTCAACTGCGCATCGCGCGTCTGCGTCACCAAGGGCATGTCGCCCAACGCGGGGTCGGGCGTTTCCACATTGGCCGAGCCGGCGATAAAGCCCTTGTTCAGCATGATCATGCAGTAGATGGCTTCTTGCACGCCCGTGGCGCCCAGCGAGTGGCCGGTGAGCGACTTGGTGGACGAGAACGGCGGCACCTTGTCGCCGAACAGGGCACGCATGGCGCGCACTTCCTGCATGTCACCCACCGGAGTGGAGGTGCCGTGCGTGTTGATGTAGTCGATGGGGGTGTCGAGCCCTTCCATGGCCTGCTGCATGCAGGCAATGGCACCGTCGCCCGAAGGGGCCACCATGTCTTCGCCGTCGCTGGTGGCACCAAAGCCCACCACTTCGGCCAGAATGTTGGCGCCACGGGCCAGGGCGTGGTCCAGGCTTTCCAGCACCACGGCACCGCCGCCGCCGGCGATCACGAAACCGTCGCGGTTAGCGTCGTAGGCGCGCGAGGCTTTCTCGGGCGTTTCGTTGTACTTGCTGGACATGGCACCCATGCCGTCAAACAGCAGCGACATGCCCCAGCTCAGCTCTTCACCACCGCCAGCAAACATCACGTCCTGCATGCCCCAGGCGATCTGCTGGGCTGCCGCGCCAATGCAGTGCGCCGAGGTGGAGCAAGCCGAGGTGATGGAATAATTGATGCCCTTGACCTTGAAGTTGGTGGCCAGGCAGGCAGACACCGTGGAGCTCATGCAGCGCGTGACCTGGTAGGGCCCGACGCGGCGGATGCCCTTCTCGCGCAGCGTGTCGGCCGCTTCGATCTGGTTGGCGGGCGAGCCGCCGCCCGAGCCCATGATGAGGCCAGTGCGTGGGTGGCTGACTTGCTCGGGCGTGAGGCCCGCCTGCTGGATCGCATCTTCCAGAGCGATCTGCGCATAGGCAGCCGCGTCGCCCATGAAGCGCAACTGCTTGCGGTCAATGCGCGCTTCGATGTCGATCTCAGGCGCGCCGCCCACCTGGCTGCGCAGACCCAGTTCCTTGAACTTTTCCACGGCCTTGATACCGCTCTTGCCCGCACGCAGCGAGGCTTCCACGGTGGCCAGATCGTTGCCAATGCACGAGACGATGCCCGCGCCGGTGATGACTACGCGCTTTTTGGTCATGCTGCGTCCTTGCCGTCTTCCTCACGTTTGAACAAACCTACACGCAGGTCGTTGGCGACATAAATTTCCTTGCCATCGGCCAGCAAACGGGCATCGCCAATGGCCATGACCAGCTTGCGCTTGATGACGCGCTTGATGTCGATTTCGTACGTCACCAGCTTCACGTCGGGGCCAACTTCGCCGGTGAACTTGACTTCGCCCGCGCCCAGCGCGCGGCCACGGCCGGGCAATTGCAGCCAGGTCAGGTAAAAACCGATGAGCTGCCACATGGCATCCAGGCCCAGACAGCCGGGCATGACGGGGTCGCCCTGGAAGTGGCAGGCGAAGAACCAGAGGTCTGGCTTGACGTCCAGTTCAGCGCGGATTTTTCCCAAGCCGTGTGCGCCCCCATCGCTGTCGATGTGCGTGATGCGATCGAACATCAGCATGGGTGGCAGCGGCAGACGCCCGCTGTCGGCGTTGAACAGCCGTCCCTCGCCCGAGGCGATCAGTTGTTCATAGGAAAAGGAATCTGCCATTTTCAGTCGTGCTCCAGAACGGCGGCTTGGCCGCCTCAAATCATCGTTCGTGCAACCGTAGCCCCTGGTTGCGGGCCCCTATTATCCAAGGTAAGCGTGGTCACTGGCGCGTATACACCCTCATTGCTGGTTGGGCTCCCCGTGCCAGCGTGACCTGCATCAAGCCTGAGCCTGCGTGCGGCGGCGCCTGCCCAGCCAGCCGGCCGCCACACCGAGGCCAGCAAGCAGCCACAGCGGCCACAGCCCCCAGCGCGAAGCCCACCAGGCAAAGGGCGTGATGCCCGCGTCGCCAGACACCCCCAGCCCGCGCCCGTGCACTTCGCCACGCAAAACACCCCGGCTGAAGCGCTCCAGCGCATGCGTGACCACCCCACGGTGGTCAATGATGACGGTGGCCCCTGTGTTGGTGGCGCGAACCATGGGCCGCTCCAGCTCCAGGGCGCGCATGCGGCTGATTTGCAGGTGCTGGTCTACCGCCAGGGTGTTGCCAAACCAGCCAATGTTGCTGAAGTTCACCAGCACGGTGGGTGCCTGGGCGGGGTCGAAAAACCGTGCTGCCAGTTCCTCGCCAAACAAGTCTTCGTAGCAGATGTTGGGTGCAATGCGTTGCCCCTGCCACTCGAACGAGGGCTGCCCCAGCGTGCCCCGGTTGAAGTCGCCCAGCGGAATGTTCAGCATTTCGGTGAACCACTTGAACAGCGGCGGGATGAATTCGCCAAATGGCACCAGATGGTGCTTGTGGTAGACGTAGGCTGGCTCGGGCGCCGCCCCCGCAGCCGGCCGCCAGCCCAGCACCGAATTGGTGTAGCCCTCGCGCGCATTGCCCAGCGGTATGCCGAGCAGGGCCGCTTGATCGCCCTGGGTGTAGCGGGCTTGCAGACCCTCCAGGTAGCCGGGAATCAACTGCTGGGGCAGCAGCGGAATGGCGGTTTCAGGCGCCACCACGAGCGAAGCGGTTTCGCTGCGCAACTGCTCGGCATACCAGGCCAGCGCCAGCGGCACGCCGCTGCCCTGTTCAAATTTTTCGTCTTGAGGAATATTGCCCTGCAGCAGCGCCAGCTTCAGCGGCGCCTTCGCCGCCTGCGCGGGGGTGTGGCAGAGCTCTACCGCGCAATGGCGTTGCACCCAGGCAAAACCTCCCGCCCCCAGCAGCACCAGCGCGGCGGCCCAGGTACGCCAGTGGCGCAGATCGCGCCAGCGGCATTGCACCAGCGCCATGGCCAGCCCCGCCGAAATCGCGCCCACGCCATACACCCCCACCACCCGCGGCAGGGACGACAGGGGCCCCTGCACGTGGGCATAGCCCCCCGCGCCCCAGGGGAAGCCGGTGAACCAGGTGCCGCGCAGCAACTCGGCCAGTAGCCACAATGCTGCAAAAAGCATAGCTGCCAGCGCTTTATTGGCGGGCGCCAGAAGGCTAAAAAGCCCTAAAGCAAAGGCATAGTAGATGGCCAGAAACGCCGCGAGCGCCACCACGGCTGCCACGGCCAGCGGCGCGGCCAAGCCGCCATAGGTATGCAATGAAATGAACAGCCACCAGAAGGTGCCGCACAGCCAGGCCAACGCAAAGGCAAACCCCAGCAAGGCACCTTGCCGCCAGGTGGGCCGCAGCCGGTGCAGCAAGCCCGCCAGCACCACCATCGACACGCATTGCAGCCACCACACAGGCTCCCCGGTGCCCGGCAGTGCCAGCGAGGCTGCTTGCGCCAAGCCCGACAGGGCTGCCACGACAATGGCGCCGATGCGCGCCCAGGAACCCCATGCGGGGGAGTGGGAAAGCGGGTACAGAACGGCCCCCATCAGTTGGCAGGGACGCTGTCGTCCACCCGCGACACCTTGAACCAGCGCACCGCGCCGCCCTTGGTGTGGAGCACGACAAAGTGCAGCCCGCACAACTGCAGATGCTCGCCACGCTTGGGCACCCGGCCCATTTCATGCGCGATGAGCCCACCGATGGTGTCAAAGTCCTCGCCCGGCGCGCTGCCGTGGATGGGTACCCCGAATGCTTCGGAGACCCGATCGATGGGCGTGTCGCCACTCACACGGTAGGTCTTGTCGGCCAGACCAAAAATGTCGCCCGAGTCTTCGGCAATGTCGAATTCGTCCTCGATTTCGCCCACGATCTGTTCGAGCACGTCCTCGATGGTGACCAGGCCCGCCACGCGGCCAAACTCGTCGATCACGATGGCCAGGTGGTTGCGGTTGCCCCGGAATTCACGCAACAGGTCGTTCAGGCCCTTGCTCTCAGGCACAAACACGGCAGGCCGGATCAGCGTGCGGATGTGGAGATCCGGGGACCGCTGCAGCTTGAGCAGATCCTTGGCCATCAGGATGCCGATGATGTTTTCGCGCTCCCCCTGGAACACCGGAAACCGCGAGTGGCCGGCATCAATCACCGAACGCAGCAGTGCATGCGGCGTCTCATCGATGTCGATCATGTCCATGCGCGGGGATGCCACCATGACATCGCCAGCGGTCATGTCGGCCATGCGAATCACGCGCTCGATCATCACGCGCGAGTCAGCGCCGATTACCTGGTTGTCTTCGGCTTCCGCCAGGGTTTCGATGAGTTCTTCCGCAGAGTCGGGGCCGGGGTGAATGAACTCGGCCACTTTTTGCAGAAAGCTGCGCTTGTCTTCTTTTTCAGGCAAACGACCGGGGTGTGGATCGGACACTGTCGTGGGTTGCAGGACTTGCAGTTGTGGTGGACAGGGCCCAAGGATAGCGGATTGTCTTGACAAGACAACGCCCGGTAATGCACCACTGCAGTACCGGGCGGGGGGCTGTGTCGGCTTATGTGCCGGCTTACTCTGCCGACTGGTGGCGCGCGTGCTGCACGCCGCGGCGCACTTCTTGCACGCCAGCCAGGAAGTCCCAGAACTGCTTGGCCTGCTTCTTGACCTGGTAGTCCACCTCGGCGAACTGCTGCTCCACCATTTCGGTCATGCGGGTGTCGAAGTTGGCCGGGGGAATCTGCAGGTACGCCTCGGACTCGGAGCCATCGCGGTGCACCGTGGCACCAGCGTTACGCGCAATCTTCAGCATGGCCGTGTTTTCAGACAGGGCGTGGATGAAGACCATGTTCACACCAGCGTTGCGGGCGTGCATGACAGCACGCTCGAACAGGCGGTTGCCGAAACCACGGCCACGGGCATGCTTGAGCACCGAGACGCCGAACTCGGCGCAGTGCTTGTGCTCAGGGTGCTCGGAGAACGCCAGGTGGGCCATGGCGATCAGCTCCAGGCGGCGGTTGTAGATGCCGAAGATTTCGTCGCGGCTGAAGTCGAGCTGCTCTGCATAGCGGCGGATCTGCTCGTCATTGGCGGCATAGCCAAAGCGCAGGTAGCGGTCAGCGGGCTCCAGTTTGAGCAAATGGGCTGTGATGCGCTCGCGGGAAGACGGGCCCAGAGAGCGAATGGGGACCATCAGGGGCGTGGAAGGCATAGCAGCCTCCTTCAAAGAATGACTGTTACGGGTGCGCAGCATGCCAGTGCTGGCGTGCCAGGATGCCTTGAGCAGGGCTTTGGTAGCGATCATGGGCTGAACTTTAAGGGTTTTCCCTGATAATTTCCAGCACTTTGTTGCAACGCAGCAAAAAACCCACCCAGGACGCTTGGCCGCCAGCGGACTTTGCCACTGATCGGGTGCTGCCACAGCAGCCGAAGCACCTTAACGGCCCAGACACCCACTTTCAAGACAGGGTTTTCTCTACGCCCCAGCGGCGCTGACAGGGGTGGCGAAGTCCCGTGACTTCGCGCCCCGATCCATCACACAGGCAGCGCCGTCGTAGCCTTGACGCTGTCCAGCACAAAGCTGGTTTTGCAATCCTGCACGCTGGGGTGTTTGAGCAAGGTGTCCATGATGAAACGGCTGTAGTGGGCCATGTCGGCCACCACCACGCGCAGCAGGTAATCCATCTCGCCCGTGAGCGAAGAGCATTCCACCACCTCTGGCCAGGTCTGCACGCTGGCGCGGAACACATCCATGGGGTTGCGCTTGTGGCTCTCGGTGTGCTTTTCCAGGCGCACGTTCAAGTAAGCAATGAGCCCCAGTCCCACGGCTTCGGGCTTGACGAGCGCCACGTAACGGTCGATCACACCCGCTTCCTCCAGCCGCTTGACGCGGCGCAGCACCGCGCTGGGCGACAGCCCAATGGCCGCACCGATCACGTCATAAGTCTCACGGCCGTTCTTTTGCAGGCATCGCAAGATGGCCTTGTCGAGCTTGTCGAGTGCGTCTGGGGTGGTCATGGCGCAAGATTTTATGAACGAAAAGCACCTAAACGCAGGTGTTTTCTCTTCACGGGTATGTCCTGATGGTGGGGAGCGGGCGGCGCCAGAACAATGGCTCTCGCAAAAATGAACGCCCGTTCTTTTTTGCAATTGCAGCTTTGCGCGGTTGGAAGCAGGTTCGACGCCCAGGCACTGCAGAACTGCTCAATGCCTGGCTGGCGGAGAGGGAGCGGAGGCTCTGCCGGAAGGTGTGAGTGGCGTCAAACAACATCACAACGGAGACAACCATGACTGGAATCTTTGGACGCTTCATCAAGAGCCTGGCCATCGCGGTGCCCACCGCCCTGCTGCTTCTGGGCCCACCAGCCCAGGCGCAGACCGGGTACACCGCCACCCGGCATCCCATCGTGCTGGTGCACGGGCTTTTCGGTTTTGACTCGGTGCTGGGCATCGACTACTTCTATGGCATTCCCGATGCGCTTCGCCAAAGCGGCGCCAAGGTGTATGTGGCGCAGGTGTCCGCAGCCAACAGCACCGAGGTGCGGGGCGAGCAGTTGCTGGCCCAGGTGAAAAACATCCTGGCCCTGTCGGGGGCCAGCAAGGTCAACCTGATCGGCCACTCGCATGGTGGCCCCACCATTCGCTATGTGGCGGGCGTGGCGCCCCAGCTCGTGGCATCGGCCACCTCGGTGGCAGGCGTGAACCGGGGCTCTCGCGTGGCAGACATCGTGCGCGGCGTGGCGCCTGCAGGGTCGGTCAGCGAAACGGTAGCAAGCACCGCCGCCACCGCGCTGGTTGGCATGATCAACCTGCTCTCTGGCGGCAGAGGCTTGCCGCAGATGCCCACGGCAGCGCTGGATTCCCTCACCACCCAAGGCTCCGCCAAGTTCAACCAGAAATTTCCTCAAGGCATCCCGGCGGACTGCGGCAACGGTGCTGAACTGGTCAGCGGCGTGCGCTATTACTCATGGACCGGCACCAAAACGGCCACCAACCTGCTCGACCCCAGCGACGCCTTTCTGGTCACCCTGGGCTGGACGTTTGGCGAGGCGAATGACGGGCTGGTGTCGGCGTGCTCGTCCCGCCTGGGCAAACATTTGGGCGACTACCGCCAGAACCATCTGGACGAAGTGAACCAGATGGTGGGGTTGCGAGACTGGTTCTCTGCAGACCCTGTCACGCTGTACCGCCAGCACGCCAACCGTCTGCAAAAAGCGGGTCTGTGAAGGGCATGCGCGCATGACCCCACCTTCACCCTGGCGTGCGCGCACCTCTGCCCTGGCGGGCGGGGGCGCTGCGCTGGCCGCGGCGCTGATCGTTCTTTGGCTGGTGGGACGGGCCGAGCCGCCGCCTGGCTTGCCAGGTGGCGGAAGCGCGTTGCCTCTCGCGGCCACCGCACCGAGCGCGAGCGGCGTACCGCAAACGACGACCCGTTTGCCGGTGGACCCACCCACCGCAGCCGACCCCTTCCTCACCCCGGACCTGCGCTACCAGATCGAAGCCATGCTGCTGGACGCGGGCGACGCCACCACACCCGAAGAACTCAAGCGCCGGCTCAGCCAGCTGGTGCGCAAACACTTTGGCGCCGATCTGGCCACCCGGGCGCTGGCCCTGGCGGAGCGCTACGTGGACTACCGCGTGGCCCTGGGCACGCTGAAAGCCCCCAGGCCGGACGACCCCACGGCGCTGCGCAACAGCCTGAATGCACGCGAGCGTCTGCGCGAGCGCTACTTCGCCCCGGAAGAACACGAGGCCCTGTTTGAGCGCGAATCAGCGCTGGACCGTTACACCCTGGCCCGCCTGGAAATCCAGCACAACACAGGGCTCACCGCAGAAGAAAAAGCCCGCGCACTCAAAGACGCCGAGGCAGAACTGCCGCCAGAGCAGCGGGCAGACCGCGCCCATGCCGTGGCCCACCTGGGCGCCGCGGTACAGGCGCAAGACTTTGAAGCGCGCGGCGTGGACGATCGCACCCGCTACCAGCTGCGCAGCACCACTTACGGCACCGACGCCGCACAGGCCCTGGCACGCCTGGACCAGGAAGAGCGCGCCTGGAACCAAAAGCTGGACGACTACGCCGCTGCCATGGCCCATGACCCCGGCCAGATGCAGGCACTGCGCGAACGGCTGTTCACCCCCCAGGAACAACTGCGGCTGGAAGCGGCCTTGGCGCTGCGGCAATCACAGCGCTGACACTGCACAATCGCAAATCACTGCGCGCCGCATTGATCACGCGCAATATTCATGCATTCGCGCGAACAATCTGCGCCCAGAACGCCGAAATCGTGATGAATGGCGCGCCTACAGTGCGTGACATTCATCAATTTTTCGGAGACACCATGAACGCCGCCCTGCCCGCCCAAGCCCTGAAAGAAACCGCCGCGTGGGACAACCCCATGGGCCTGATGGGCTTCGAGTTCGTCGAGTTCACCTCGCCCCAGCCCGGTGTGCTGGAAGCCGTGTTTGAAAAGCTGGGCTTCACGCTGGTGGCCAAGCACCGCTCCAAGGACGTGGTGCTCTACCGCCAAAACGGCATCAACTTCATCCTGAACCGCGAGCCCCACAGCCAGGCCGCGTACTTTGGTGCCGAGCATGGCCCCTCGGCCTGTGGCCTGGCCTTCCGCGTGAAGGATGCGCACAAGGCCTACAACCGCGCGCTGGAGCTGGGCGCCCAGCCCATCGAGATCCCCACCGGCCCCATGGAGCTGCGCCTGCCCGCCATCAAGGGCATTGGTGGCGCGCCGCTGTATCTGATCGACCGCTTTGAAGACGGCAAGTCCATCTACGACATCGACTTTGAATTCATCGAAGGCGTGGACCGCCGCCCCGTGGGCCATGGCCTCAACGAGATCGATCACCTCACGCACAACGTGTACCGGGGCCGCATGGGCTTCTGGGCCAACTTCTACGAAAAGCTGTTCAACTTCCGCGAAATCCGCTACTTCGACATCCAGGGCGAATACACGGGCCTGACCTCCAAGGCCATGACCGCGCCCGACGGCAAAATCCGCATCCCGCTGAACGAAGAGTCCAAGCAGGGCGGCGGCCAGATCGAAGAATTTTTGATGCAGTTCAACGGCGAAGGCATCCAGCACATCGCACTGATCTGCGACAACCTGCTGGAAGTGGTGGACAAGCTGGGCATGGCGGGTGTGCCACTGGCCACCGCCCCCAACGACGTGTACTACGAAATGCTGGACACCCGCCTGCCCGGCCACGGCCAGCCGGTGCCTGAACTGCAGTCGCGCGGCATCTTGCTGGACGGCACCACGGCCGACGGCACACCCCGCCTGCTGCTGCAAATCTTCTCCACACCCATGCTGGGCCCGGTGTTCTTTGAATTCATCCAGCGCGAAGGCGACTACCGCGACGGTTTTGGCGAGGGCAACTTCAAGGCGCTGTTCGAGTCGCTGGAGCGCGACCAGATCCGCCGTGGCGTGCTTGCCGCCGACAAGGCCTGACCCCGAACGGAGGCACCATGGCCGTTGAACCCGTTGTCTACGGCGCCAGCGAGCGCCCACCGCGTGGCGACTATGCCCGCGCGGGCGCAGACTACACCTGCGCTCAGAACTACGCGGCCTACACCGAGGCCGACCACGACACCTACCGGCGCCTGTACGAACGCCAGAGCCGGCTGCTGCCGGGCCTGGCAAGCCAGGCGTTCATCGACGCCCTGCCCTCCCTGGGCGAGCGCGACCGGATCCCGCGCTTCGATGAAGTGAACGAGCGGCTTTACCGCGCCACCCGCTGGGAGCTGGTGGCCGTGCCAGGGCTGATCCCCGAGGTGCCGTTCTTCACCCTGCTGGCCAACCGCAAGTTTCCGGTCACCGACTGGATTCGCACGCCGCAGGAGTTCGACTACATCGTCGAGCCCGACATCTTCCACGACCTGTTCGGTCACGTGCCGTTGCTGTTCAACCCGGTGTTCGCGGACTATGTGCAACGCTATGGCCAGGGCGGTCTCAAGGCGCATGGGCTGGGCGCTTGCGAAATGCTCTCGCGGCTGTACTGGTACACCATCGAATTCGGCCTGATTCGCGAAAGCGAAGGGCTGCGGGCCTATGGTGCGGGCATCCTCAGTTCGTCAGGTGAACTGCCGTACTCCGTGCAAAGCCCCGAGCCGCAACGCCTGCCGCTGCAGTTGGCGCGCACCATGCGCACCCGCTACAAGATCGACACGTTCCAGCAAACCTACTTTGTGATCGACAGCTTCCAGCAGCTGTTTGACATGACGGCGGCAGACTTCTCGCCCATCTACCAGGCGCTGAAAGGCCAGCCCGAGTTTGCAGCGAACGAACGCGAGGAAGCCCTCACCGCGTAAGCGCAGGCAGCTCTGGCACGGGCGCTTCCAGCTCCCGCAGGCACGCCTGCACCACCTGGGGGTCCAGCACCATTTGCACATGGGCCACGCCGGTCACCAGCCGGTGCTGCGCCCCTGGCAAAGCCGCCACCGTGGCGGGGAACACGATGTTGTCGCAGTTGGAATACCAGCACACAAACAGCTTCGCCCGGCTGGGCGGCTCCTGGGCCTTGAGCGCCTGCAACCAAGCACTATTCATCCGCATCTGGCGGCCATTTTCTGTGTGGCTCAAGCGGGCCAGCCAGGTGCCAGCGTGGGGCGTTCCCAGCGTCAGCACACGGTGCACGCGCGCGTCAGCCGCATAGGCGCGCAGCCAGGCCCGGGCGGCCAGGCCGCCCATGCTGTGGCAGACCAGCACGGGTGGCAAGCCGGTGGCCTCGGTCACCCGCCGCACCGCGTCATCAATGGCTTTGGCATAGCCATCAATTGAGCCCAGCACGGGCTCCAGATTCACGGCCACATGCGCATGGCCCGCAGCGCGCAGATGTCCGAGCCAATGCAGCCACACGCCCCGGTTACACATCAGGCCATGCACCAGCACCACGCCCCTGCGCCCTGTAGGCTGCGCAGGCAACCAGTCGGGCGGGCTGCGCCACCACAAAGGCTGGCGCCAGCCAAAAATCAACAGGGCCGCACCCACCTCATGCCACCACGCCCGAAGCAGCTGCGCCGCGGTGGCCAAAGGCACGGCATCGCGCCGGTTGAGGCGCTGCATCAGCACCAGCTCAACAGCCAGCACCGCCGCCAGCCCCCACAGCGGCAGCAGCGCCACCAGCACCGCCCACAGGGGCTGCTGCGGCCACCACCACACCAAACAGGCGGCGCCGTATAGCAACGCAAGGAGCAGGAAAGTTGTCTGAAGGCGCGCGATCATGAGAAGGGGGCACAAGACCCGATGAGACAAAGGACTATTCAAGCCGAAGCCCCTGAGTTTGCACGAAGGCCTGTGCTCGCCGCCCCCTGTGTTTGTGGGCTTTTCTGTCGCCTTTGAGACGGATATGCCCCGCACCCTAGGACAAGCCCGATACCCCCGGCGCCCTCCACCTTCCAGAATGGGTCTGAAGCTGTTTTATCTGTCTATCCACCCACTGGCGAGCACAAGGAAAGCGCATGGAAAAGATCTGGCTCAAGAGCTACCCCCCGGGCGTACCGCAC
Organism: uncultured Acidovorax sp.; assembly: GCF_964021665.1. Classification (NCBI taxonomy): domain Bacteria; kingdom Pseudomonadati; phylum Pseudomonadota; class Betaproteobacteria; order Burkholderiales; family Comamonadaceae; genus Acidovorax; species uncultured Acidovorax sp. The sequence continues at coordinate 10,403 of NZ_CAXIAK010000042.1, read as the reverse complement.
GACGTCAACCCCGAGCAGTACCGCTCTGTGGCCCACCTGCTGGAAGAGTCCTTCCGCAAACACGCAAAAAGCCCGTTCTCGGTCTGCATGGACCGGTGGATGAACTACGGCGAGCTGGAACGGTTGTCAGGCGCACTGGGTGCCTACCTGCAAGGCCTGGGCCTGCAGCCCGGTGCGCGTGTTGCCATCATGCTGCCCAACATTCCGCAGTTTGGCGTGACCATGGCGGCCGTGCTGCGCGCAGGCTACACCTGCGTGAACGTGAACCCGCTGTACACCGCCCGCGAACTGGAGCACCAGCTCAAGGACTCGGGCGCTACCGCCATCGTCATTCTTGAAAACTTTGCCCACACCCTGGCCGACGTGGTGGACCACACCAACGTGCAGCATGTGGTGATGGCATCGATGGGCGACCTGCTGGGCTTCTGGTTTGGCAAATGGATCACCTTCGCCGTGCGCCACCTGGCCAAGATGGTGCCGGCATACGAGCTACCCCTGACCAACGGGCGCAAGGTGGTCTCCTTCAAGAAGGCCCTGGCAATGGGCGAGCGGCGCACCCTCGCGCCCAGCACCGCCACGCTCGATTCGATTGCCTTTTTGCAATACACCGGCGGCACCACGGGCCTGTCCAAGGGCGCGGTGCTCACCCATCGCAACATCGTGGCGGCCACCTTGCAGGCCGAGGCGTGGTTCACCCCCGCGCTGGCCAAGATTGGCGATGTGACCAAAGCCAACAGCATTGCCGCGCTGCCGCTGTACCACATCTTCGCGCTGACGCTGTGCCTGCTGGCCATCCGCCAGGGCTCCAGCCTCACGCTGATTCCCAACCCGCGGGACATCCCCAAGTTTGTGGCCGAGCTGAAAAAACGCCCCTTTCACATGCTGCCCGCCGTGAACACGCTGTTCAATGCGCTGCTGCAAAACGCCCAGTTCCGCGCACTGGACTTCTCGCACCTGTGCGTGTCGCAGGCCGGGGGCATGGCCGCCAGCGAAGGCACGGCCAAGCAGTGGCAGAAGGTCACAGGCAGCACCATGATTGAAGGCTGGGGCATGAGCGAGACCTGCGCCATCGGCACCAACAACCCGGTCACCAATACCGAGTTCACCGGCTCCATCGGCCTGCCCCTGCCGGGCATCGACATCGCCATCAAGGACGATGCGGGCAACAGCCTGCCCCAGGGCGAGTCGGGCGAGATCTGCATCCGTGGCCCCAATGTGATGACGGGTTACTACAACCAGCCCGAAGAGAACGCCAAGGCCTTCACCCCCGATGGCTTCATGCGCACGGGCGACATCGGCATCATGGACGCGCAGGGCTACACCCGCATCATCGACCGCAAGAAGGACATGATTCTGGTGAGCGGCTTCAACGTGTTCCCCAACGAGCTGGAGCAGGTCATCAGCCTGTGCCCTGGCGTGGTGGAATGCGCCGCCATTGGCGTGCCCGACGAGAAGCAGGGCGAGGCCATCAAGGTGTTCATCATCAAGAACGACCCCGCCCTGACCGAGGACGACGTGGCAGCGTTCTGCCACGAAAACCTCACCGGCTACAAGCGCCCGAAGTACATCGAGTTCCGCGACGATCTGCCCAAGACCAACGTGGGCAAGATCTTGCGGCGGGAGCTGCGTAACCCCACCGCGTGATGGCGTGCGGGGGCCACAAGACCAACACGGTTTTTGGAGGCCCCTCGCAGCCCGGCTGTGCGGTACGCTGAAGCCGTTGCCATTGCCCTGCCTACCGACCCCATGACTGCATCCCCCCCCGCCCCACTGCCCCCCGGCATCACCGTTCTGGAGCGCGGCTGGCTCTCGGCCAACAATGTGGTCTGCATTGGCCCTGAGGGGGCCGCAGTGGTGGACACCGGTTACTGCACCCACAGCGAACAAACCGTGACACTGGTGCAAGGGTTGCTGGGCGCGCAGCCACTGCAGCGCATCTTCAACACCCACCTGCACAGCGACCACTGCGGTGGCAACGCCGCGCTGCAGGCGGCCTGGCCCGGCGCCACCACCCACATCCCGCCAGGCCAGATGGCGCTGGTAGAGCAGTGGGACGCCAGCGCACTGAGCTACACCCCCACGGGCCAAGACTGCCCGCGCTTTCGCGCCGATGCGCCCTTGCAGCCGGGCACCACGGTGCCCTTGGCGGGGCTGGCCTGGGAGGTACACGCAGCGCCCGGGCACGACCCGCATTCGGTGGTGCTGTTTGAGCCAGTCAGCGCCACCTTGATCTCTGCCGACGCCCTGTGGGAGAACGGCTTCGGCGTGGTGTTCCCGGAAATCGAGGGCACGGCCGCCTTCGACGAAGTGGCCGCCACGCTGGACGTGATCGAGAGGCTGGCTCCACGCACCGTAATCCCCGGCCACGGGCCGGTATTTACCGATGCACCCCGCGCCCTGGCCACGGCGCGCAAACGCCTGGAAGGCTTTGTGCGCAGCCCCAGCAAACACGCGCTGTATGCCGCCAAGGTGCTGCTCAAGTACAAGTTGCTGGAGCTGCAGCACACCACCGTGCCCGCGCTACAGCAGTGGGCCGATGGCACCCCCTACTTTGGCCTGCTGCACCAGGCCCACTTTGCCGACCAGCCCAAGGCGCAATGGCTGCACAGCCTGGTGGCGGACCTGGAACGCTCCGGCGCCGCCGTGCGCCAGGGCGAGGCGCTGCACAACGCCTGAACGGCTGCCCAGGCTGCTGCGGGCAAGCGCAAAAAAGCCCGCGCGAAGGCGGGCTGATTGGGCGGAGGTTTGGCCAGGGGCCTTCTGGCTCAGTGCTTGAACTGGCGGTCGCAGCCCGTCACGTGGTTGTTGCTGCTGGACATGCACTGGTAAAACGACTTCTTGTTGCCGCTGGACGACTGGCAGTCGCCCACGCTGTATTTGCCCTTGGCCTCGCGGATCTTGGGGGCCGTGGTGTCGAAGGCCGCCTGGGTCATGTAGCCATCGCGCACGTTTTTCTGGCCCACCTCCAGCATCAGGTCAGCCTGGTAGTGGATGTTGCTCACCGCCACGGCGCAGTTCATGGGGACCTGCTTGCTATCGACCGTGCCGAGCGACTTGCGCAGCCCTTCGGCCATGTCCTTGACGCCCTCTGGAATCTTCTTAGTGCCGTCGGCGTTGTACTCCACCCCTTTGGTTGAAGTGCTCTTTCCGCCCCCTGAACCAGCGGGGCCCGACGCACTGCCCGTGGTGGTGCCATTGGTGCCCTGCAGCTTCATCGGGGCGGCATCGTCCTTGTCCGCCGGAGGCTGCGAGCCGTAATGCGTCTTGCCGTTGGCATCCACCCACTTGTACACGGGCTGCGCTTGCAAACCCACCGACCACACCAACACAGCGGCCCAAACCGCCAGCTTCCCTCGCGCCATGGCGCCCTCCCTCTTTATGAATCAAATATGCCTCTAGCGCTTATGCAGCAAGCGCCAGCAGCTTCTCTTTTTATAGCAAACTCACACTGGGCACGGTCAGTGCCCGCAACCCATTCCGCGCCCGCCGCTGGCCTCTCAGGGCAAGTCGGCGTTCACCACGGGAGACGCTGCATCGCGTGGCCCCACGGTGCCCAGGCGGCTGCGCAGCGACTGCGGCTGGCCGGTGAGCAACGCAGCGTAGTTGGTGGTGTTGGCCAGCACCTTCTTCACGTAGTCGCGCGTTTCTGCAAAGGGCACGTTTTCGGCCCAGATGGCGGCGTCCAGCACCGGGCCGTTGCGCCAGTTGCGGGGGCGGCCGGGGCCGGCGTTGTAGGCGGCAGCAGCCAGGGGCATGGAGCCCGCAAAATCATCGAGCGCCAGCTTGAGGTAAGCGGTGCCGATGGTGATGTTGGTGTCGCGGTCCGAAATCTGGTCGGGCGTGAAGCCGGTCAGGCCGATCTTCTTGGCCGTCCAGCGCGCGGTGGCGGGCATCACCTGCATCAGGCCAGAGGCGCCGACATGCGAGCGGGCATCCATGATGAAGCGGCTTTCCTGCCGGATCAGGCCGTAAACATACGCCGGGTCCAGGCCAATGCCCTGGGCGCGCTCGACCACCGTATTGCGAAACGGCATGGGGAAGCGCTGGTTCACGTCGATCACGGTCTTGGTGCGTTCGCTGGTGTTGATGCAGCGGTCCCATACCTCGCGCTGGCAGGCAAAGTCGGCAGCCGCCAGCAGTTCACGCTCGCTCATGCCGCCGGGGGTGTGCAGGTTGGTGGCGTAGTTCCACTCGCGCACGCCTTCGCCGCGAATACCCAGCAAGATGGCATACAGCGCGCGGTTGAGCGCGGGGTTGGCGCGCGCGGCGGCCTTTTCCTCGGCTGTGAGGGGCGCTGGCGCTGGGGGCACCACCACGCGCTGGCCCAGCTCTTCCAGGGCCAGTTGCTCGTAAAAGCCCTTGGGGCTGGCAATACTCTCCAGCGCCTGGCGGGCTTCGGCACGCTCGGCATCGCTGGGCTTGCCGTTGAGCACCGCCTTGGCATGCCAATACACCCAGGTGCTGTCCCGGCGGGCTTCGTCGCCCATGGCTTCCACGGCCTTGCGCACCACCTTCCACTGGCCGGCGCGCAGGGCTGCGCGGGCCTTCCAGCCCAGCAGGTCGTCGGTGAGGTCAGAGTCCTTGGTCACGTTGCCAAAGTAGGTGACGGCATCAGACGACAGGCGCTGCGCCGCCTGCTTGCCAATCACGCCCCACACCCAGTTGCGCTCCTCGGGCGAGAGGTGCACGCTCCATTTGTTGTCGAGCTGCGTGGCGGCGTTGTCCGCATCGCCCTGCGCCAGTTTGATGAGCGCCAGCGTCACCAGCTCCTGGCGCACCTTGCCGCGCGCCGTGGCGCGGGCCTGCAGGTACTTGGTGGGGGAATCCATCAATTCCTTCACCTGGGCCGAGGACTCGGGCGAGACGATTTCCACCGCAGCGCGTGCCGAGCGCATGCGGTTGGCTTCCACCGCCAGGCGCGCCTTGCGCCAGACATCGTGGGCCGTGAGCTGCTTGTAGCTGTACAGCTCGCCCGCCGCATGGGTGCAACCGTCATCGCTGTCGCGCTGGGCATACCAGTTGCGGCGCACCTCGTCGGCGGCCGTGGCCGGTGCAGTGCCTTTCAGGGTCTCGATCAGCAGGGCATAGCAGCGCACTTCCTTGTCGTCCGACATGCGGTAGCTGGGGTGCTGCTCGGCAAACTGCGACCAGTCGCGGCGCTGGCCCAACAGCAGCAACCAGTCGTTGCGCAGGCGGTCTTCCTGGTAGGTGCCGGCGTAGCGCTTCAAAAAGGCCTGGATTTCTGCCGGGCTGGCCTCGCCCAGGCGCAGTTTCAGCTCCCAGTAAGCCGCCCAGGGCTCCAGGGCGTGGCCGCGTGCGGCGGGCAGCAGCTGTTCGAGCTTCTTGCGGTCGCCCTTGCGGAAGGCCTGGTGCATCTCCAGCAAGGTGTCGTCGCCACGGTTTTGCGCCTGGACAAGGGGCGCTGCAGTGGCCAGCACAGCGGCGGCCACAAGGGGTGTCAAAATCGCTCTGAGCAATTGCATGGGGGAATTATCTGATGGACAAAGCAGCCCTTCGGCGCGCATTGATTGAAGAACGCCTCAACCTGCCCGATCGCCTACATCGGGCCGATTTGTTACAACAGGTGATGCGCATCTGGCTGGTCAACCGGCCTGACACCGTGATCGGCGCTTACTGGCCGATCAAGGGCGAATTCGACCCCCTGCCAGCCCTGCACCGCTGGAAGGAAGACGGCGAGCTGCTGGACGAGCCCCTGCGCCGCCGCATCGGCCTGCCGGTGGTGAACAAGGAGCACAAGACGCTCACCTTCCACGCCTGGTACCCCGGCTGCCCCATGGAGCCAGACGCCTACGGAATCCCCAAGCCCAAAGACACCGAAATGATCGTGCCCACGCTGCTGTTTGTGCCCTGCGTGGGCTACGCCGCTGGCGGCTACCGCCTGGGCTACGGCGGCGGCTTTTACGACCGCACCCTGGCCACGCTGCAGCCCAAGCCCTTCACCGTGGGGCTGGGTTTTACCAACGGCTACCTGGACGAATTCGAGCCCGAAGAGTTCGACCTGCCGCTGGACGCCATCCTGAACGACAACGGCGTGGTCTGGCCCGTGTGATCCCCCCCGGGATCTGGGAGGGCGGGTCAGAAAAACCCGCCGCCCAGGCGCGCCAAAAAGGCCTCCTCCCGCTCCTGTTCGCGGGCCAGTGCCGCCTGCTCACGCAGCCAGAGCTTGAGCTGTGCATCGTCACGCACCCGCACCAAGTCGTCCTGCATCTGCGACACGACATGGGCCAGCTCCTCTTGCTCTTCCTGCAGCAGGCGCGTGAGCAGTGCCTCCTTCATCCGGGCGCCCACGGGTATGCCCAACTCAACGCTCAGGCGCATCTCTGCGTCTCCCAATTCGCCTTCCAGCGTTTTAACCTGATCCTTGAGTAGCAGCGACAAAGCAGCCAGCTTGTCGTCGGCCATTTGGGCAATATGAGCCTCGTCCACCTGCTCGGCCTGCAATTGCAACTGCAACAGCGCCGTCAGGTCACCCCGCTCATACGCTGCGTTGGCCTGGCTCATCAACGCGCTCTTGCGCTCGCGCTCCACGGGGTCAGGCTCGCGGTCAGGGTGCAGTGCGCTGGCGAGCTGGCGGTAAATGGAGCGCAACGCGGCCTTGGCATCCTGGGCCTGCTCCTGGGCCTTGAGCTGACGGGCCGATGGAGGACGGCGAGAGCGGCGCGCGGCCTGCCGCGCATCCTCTGCCTCCTGAAAGGTCTGCACTTGCTGAATCAGCGCTTCCATCAACTCTTCCGGCGAATCGATGCCCTTGAACGCCTCCCGGTCCAAGTTTTTGCCCAACACGCTCTGAGCCATATCCAGCATCTGCTCACGCACCATATTGGCCTGGTCACCCAAGTCGTCTTCGAGAGGCGGTGGTGCATAGATAGAGCACAGTTCGGCCAACTCAGGGTCGGACTCATCCACGGGGCCGCTCGATGGCAACAGGCTTTGCAAAATTTCGCGCATCGCTTTCTGTTGCGCAGCCGTCAAGCCTTTGCGCTGCAAACGCTGGTGCAGAAACACCAGCATCTCGCGGCGCGCCTCGTCCATCTTGCGCTTTAGCTCCGCCATCCGCGCCAAATGAGGGGGCCGCAGCTTGTCAGCCAGCTGTTGCAGGTCATGCAACTGGCGGCCCAGGTTTTCCACACGGGCCAGCAATTTATTGAACCGCTGTTGCGCGGGACTGAGCTTTTCACGTCCACGCGGCAACACCTTGAGACGACTGGCCTCCGGCGGGGAAGGGGAATGGTGCGTAGACGGGGACTGTCCGTCGCCAAAAAAATCTGCCTGGGAAGAATCCATTATGGTCATTTGCAAAGAGGGAGCGGAACCACGCCCTAGACAAGGCGCGGCAGGCGATGCTGCGTAGTGTAAAACCACACAGCAGCCGGACGACACCCGGCGCCAGCCGGGATCGGTGGGAAGCCCATGCGGAGGGCGCATCAATGGCCGCGCAAATGATCATCAGTGGCAAGCCCTGCCAACCTAAAGACTGCGCTAGCATGGTCATCGAGTCGGCCTCTTTGAACTTGAAATATCCGTTCAGGTGGAGCTTTTCGACCTGTGCGCGGCACACCGACTGCGTTCAGTGAACGGGTCAAGCAGTTCAGGCCGGATCCATTGCTACGCGCTCCATCTGGAATGACTGACAGGAACCCCATGCTCAAGCTCTACATCGGCAACAAGAACTACTCCTCCTGGTCCATGCGCCCCTGGGTGCTGCTCAAGCAGGCAGGCATTGCGTTTGACGAAGTGCGCGTGCGCTTTGACAGCTTTGACGCGGGCTCCGAATTCAAGCGCACCATCGGCGCCGTGAGCCCCACCGCGAAGGTGCCCGTGCTGGTGGACGGCGACCTGGTGGTGTGGGACACGCTGGCCATTGCCGAATACGTAGCCGAAACGTACCCCGACAAAAAGCTCTGGCCCACCGACGCCAAGGCCCGAGCGCGCGCCCGCAGCGTGTGCGCCGAAATGCACAGCGGCTTCACCGCCCTGCGCAGCCACTGCCCCATGAACATCGAGGCCCACCTGCCCGACACCGGCGCCCTGATCTGGCGCGACCAGCCCGGCGTGCGCGCCGACGTGCAGCGCCTGGTGGAGATGTGGGGCGCACTGCTGCAGGAGCACGGCGGGCCCCTGCTGTTCGGCCAGTTCACCGTGGCCGACGCCTACTTTGCCCCCGTGTGCATGCGCCTGCACACCTACGCTTTGCCCATGCCACCGCACATCGCCGCCTACGTACAGCGCGTGCGCGAACTGCCCGGCGTGAAGGCCTGGATTGACGAAGCGCTGGCGGAAAAAGACTTTCTGGACTTTGAAGAACCCTACCGGCTGGGGCGCTGAAGTCCGGGGTGTGCGCCCTGCAGTTCGGCCCTACCGAAACTGCTTGCGCAAAAACGCCTTGTGCCGCGCAATGTGCGCCAACTGCACCGGGGCCACGGTGCCGCCCAGGTCTTCGTCTTCGACATTGAGCACCTGGTTGGCATAGGCCAGGGCGCGGGCTACCACTTCTTGCTCGCTCACGCCCTGCTGGGCGGCCAAGTCCATCGCCACGCGGCGCATGGCGCGCTGCGACAGCATCCACATCGCCCCGAACGAATCCCACGCGGCGGCGGCTTCCTTGGCCTTGTCGTGCTCGGCCAGGATCTCGGTCAGCGGCTTGGCCAGGATTTCTTGCAACTGCGCCACCTGGGCTTGCAGCGCTTCCAATTGCGCTTCGCGCTGCAGCGCCTCGGCAGCGGCATTGGCGGCAGCGTCAGGCGCTGCGGGCACGGGCAGGCTGCCGTCGGGGTTGGGCTGGGCGATGGTGAGGGAAGAAGCGATGGACATGAGCAGACAGAACGATAAAGGCGCTACACACAACGGCAGCAGGGTGGGCCCAGCTCTATAAACTCGGCCCCATGCAAATTTACATGGTTGGCGGCGCGGTGCGTGACCGCCTTTTGGGCCGCCCCGTCAATGACCACGACTGGGTGGTGGTGGGTGCCACGCCCGAGCAGATGCTGGAACTGGGCTATTTGCCCGTGGGCCGCGATTTTCCGGTGTTTCTGCACCCTGAAACGCGCGAGGAATACGCTCTTGCCCGCACCGAGCGCAAGAGCGGGCGGGGCTACCGGGGCTTTGTGGTGGAGAGCTCGCCCAACGTCACACTGGAAGAAGACCTCTCCCGGCGAGACCTCACTATCAATTCCATAGCTAGCAGCGCTGATTCAACGGGCGCTACCGTGCTATTTGACCCATACCACGGCGTGCAAGACCTGCAGGCCCGGCTGCTGCGGCATGTGACCGACTCGTTCCGCGAAGACCCGGTGCGCATCCTGCGCGTGGCCCGCTTCGCGGCGCGTTTTACCGACTTCACCGTGGCCCCTGAAACCATGCAGCTGATGCGCGAGATGGTGGAGCACGGCGAGGTGGACCACCTGGTGCCCGAGCGCGTGTGGCAGGAACTGGCGCGCGGCCTGATGGAAGCAAAGCCCTCGCGCATGTTCGAGGTGCTGCGCGAGTGCGGGGCGCTGCAGGTGCTGCTGCCCGAAGTGGCGCGCCTGTGGGGCGTGCCCCAGCCGCCCCTGCACCACCCCGAGGTGGACACCGGCGTGCACCTGATGATGGTGCTGGACATGGCCGCCCGGCTGAACGCGCCACTGGTGGTGCGCTTTGCCTGCCTGGCGCATGACTTTGGCAAAGGCACCACGCCAGCGAATATCCTGCCCCGCCACATTGGCCACGAGGAGCGCAGCGCCAAACTGCTGCGCAACGTGGCCGAACGGCTGCGCGTGCCCGTGGACTGCCGCGAAACCGCCGACGTGGTGGCGCGTGAGCACGGCAACATCCACCGCAGCGGCGACCTGGGCGCAGCAGCGCTGGTGCGCCTGCTGGAGCGCTGCGACGCCATCCGCAAGCCCGAGCGCTTTGCCGATGTGCTGCTGGCCTGCGAATGCGATGCGCGAGGCCGCCTGGGGTTTGAAGACGCCGCCTACCCGCAGCGCCCACGCCTGCTGGGGGTGCTGGCCGCCGTGCAAAGCGTGGTCACCCGCGACATTGCAGCCCACGCTGCCGCCCATGGTCTGGCCGGCCCACAAGTGGGCCAGCTCATCCACCAGGCACGCATCGAAGCCGTGGCGCAGTGGCTGCACAGCGATGCATCACCTTCGCCAGAACCCCACGGGGCCTAGGGATGTCCTACATGGACGTCTCCAGAAGAGCAAGATTCGGCGGCGTGAAGGTCTGAAGGGTTTGCAGTCTTACATACGGCCTGTCGGTGCAGGGTGTTCGTCCTGCTGGCCCTGATGGCATTCGCGGGTGAGGCTCCTGTCTGCACATCGGGCTTGATGCCCTGTATCCCTATTCTTACTGTGTCATAAAAGTAGTTTTTCACTCATGCTGATGCGGCCGCAGCAAGG